>NZ_JAUQXO010000025.1:0-74456 GCF_030834625.1 Geobacter sp. | reverse complement strand
CACAATACCACATTAATTACGAATATCAAGCAATATTGCAGATGTGTACGTACTACATAATCGACCAGAAAAAACCGACATCAGCAAGTGATATCGGCAGGTTACCTGTGACCAGGTAGGTGCAAAGTGTCAAAGTTCGGGAGACAAGCTGAATCTTGTCCTGCATTAACCCCAGCCTCCTTGAGGCCCCCTCGACCCCCTCCATCCTTTTTGAATTTGACAGAAGGCGGACCGGTTCGGTATACAGGGTTAACTGTTTTTTATCTCGGCGTTACATCTCCTGCGAAAACACGTTTTTCGCGAAGTTATTCAACCCTTTGAAAGATCGGTGACTTAACTCCCATGCCCAGATCACGAGAACTTGCCCAAGCCAATCTGGAAAATATTTACCGGATTTTTACCGTCCCGGAAGCCCCCGACTCCACTCTGGGTCGCATAGATCAGGCTATTACCGATGATCTGACCGGTTTTCTGCACGAGCATATCGTCGCCATTGAACGCGACCTCGATGAAATAGAGAAGGATTTTTCCCAGTCCCGCATCCCGGAAGATCCCACCTACGTTTCGGACTACACGGAATTCCTCAAGGAAAAACTCGTTTCTCAATCCGTGCACACCGCCTCGCCGGGGTTCATCGGGCACATGACCTCCGCTCTGCCCTACTTCATGCTCCCACTCTCCCGGATTCTGACTGCCCTTAACCAGAACCTGGTCAAGGTGGAAACCTCCCGTGCCTTCACCCCCATGGAGCGGCAGGTGCTGGCCATGCTCCATCGACTGATCTACAACGGCAGCGACGATTTTTACAGCCAGTGGATTCAGAACAGCAACTACTCCCTGGGCGCCTTCTGCTCCGGCGGCACCATCGCCAACGTCACCGCCCTCTGGGCGGCCCGCAACCGCCTCTGCGGACCCTCGGGCGATTTCAAGGGGATCGCGCGGGAGGGACTGCTCAAGGCTCTGCGGCATCTGGACTGCCAGGGCCTGGCCATTCTGGTGTCCCGCCGCGGGCATTATTCCCTGCGCAAAGCCGCCGACCTGCTGGGCGTCGGACGGGATAACCTCATCGCGGTGGAGACGGACGACAATAACCGCATCGACATGAAGCGGCTGCGGGAGCACTGCGCCAGGCTGCGAGGCGAAGGCATCCGTCCTTTGAGCCTCATCGGCATCGCCGGCACCACCGAGACCGGCAACGTCGATCCCCTGGAGGCCCTGGCCGATCTGGCCGCGGAGCTGGGCTGCCACTACCACGTGGATGCCGCCTGGGGCGGGCCGACCCTGTTTTCCGATACCTACCGGGGGCTGCTGCGGGGCATCGAACGGGCCGATTCGGTAACCTTTGATGCCCACAAGCAGCTCTATGTGCCCATGGGCGCCGGAATGGTGCTGTTCAAGGACCCTGCCACCCTCTCCTCCATCGAACACCACGCCGCCTACATCATCCGCCGGGGTTCCAGGGACCTGGGCAGCCGCACCCTCGAAGGATCGCGTCCCGGCATGGCCATGCTGGTGCATGCCGGCCTCTCCATCATTGGCCGCAAGGGATATGAATTGCTCATAGATCAGGGCATCAAGCGTGCCCGCCGTTTCGCCCGGCGCATTGACGCCCACCCCGACTTCGAACTGGTATCCGAGCCCGAACTCAACATCCTCACCTACCGCTACGTCCCGGCCTGGGTGCAAAAGACCCTGGCCCACGCCTCGGCGGAGCGGGCGGCCCGCATCAACGGCCTGCTCGACAAAATCATCGAAACCATGCAGAAACGCCAGCGCGAGGCCGGAAAGACCTTCGTCTCCCGCACCAGTCTCGCCCCGGGCCGCTACAACGGCGCCACCATCACCGTTTTCCGCGTAGTTATGGCCAACCCCCTTACCACCGAAGAAATCCTCGCCGCCGTCCTCGACGAGCAATGCGAGATCGCCACCCAGCCGGACATCCAGGCCCTGTTGGAGCAGATCAAGGAATAGTGCCTAAACATTGACAAGATGAACTGCGTTAATGTTTAGGCGTGATACCTGTGTTGTGACCTGACACCTGTGTTGTGACCAGCCCTTGCGGAGCTCCGCTCACCCCTGCAGGTTGTGCCAGAGATTGACCATGAAATCCTGCACGTTGGTCAGAATGGCCCGGGCTTGGCCGGAGCCCCGGTTGGCGAGCTTGTCCGCCCCGAATTCAGACATGTCGACGATGTAGAAATGGACCGGCCGCACCGTGCCGTCGTCCAGCACCCGGTAGCTGGGGGTCATGTTTCCGACGGCGATGGCGTGGAGTTGCGTGGCCAGGGCGATGACGGTTGTGGCGCGGCGGGCATGGGCGCGCATGGCGTCCTGTGCCTGGCGGGAGTCGGTGATGACGTCGGGGAGCGGCCCGTCGTCGCGGATGGAGCCGGCAAGGACCACCGGCACCCGGCGCTCCAGGCAGGCCCGGATGATCCCGTCTCCGATCCCCAGTTCGGCGATGGCCCGAGCCAGGGAGCCGTGGCGGAGGATCTCGTTGATGACGTCCAGGTGGTGGTAATGCCCCCGGGGAACCAGGGCCTGGGTGTAGATGTCCTGGCCGAGCCCGGTGTGGAACAGGGCTGCTTCAAGGTCGTGGGTGGCAAGGGCGTTGCCGGCCAGAAGGGCATGGCAGTAGCCGGCTTCGATCAGTCTGGCCATGGCGTCGCGGCTGTCCCGGTCGAATGCCACGGCGGGCCCCAGGACCCAGACGATGTATCCGTGGTCGCGGTCGTGGCGCAGGATGTCGTACAACTCGTCGTAGGAACGGGAAAAGGGGGTCTCCCGGGTGCCGCGGCTCCGGAAGGTGAACTTGTCCCCCCCCGCTTCCGCCGGGGCATCAAACCCCGTTGTGTGCACGTAGATCCCCTCTTCGCCGTTCTCCGTGCGCCCCACCACGACCCTCTCCCCTTTCCGCACCAGCCGGGGCTCCACCACCCTCAACGTCTCATCCTCAAGGATCAGCACCGCATCCATTCTGCTTTCGGCCGCCAGAAACCACCTGCCTCCGCCCAGATGGACATACTCGGGGTGGTTTGACGTGGCGTGGAAGCCGGGGGGGAGGACGCCGTCGCGGGGGGCTGCCTCCGTGTGGACCGGAGGGGCGGCGGCCAGGTCGGGACGGGTGAAGTCGGGGGGTGTGTATGGGGGGTAGGGGGGCATGATCGAACCTCGTCATCTGGGAAACCATGAAACACGGAGCAACGGAGCAACGGAGGAAAATCTGAGAAAACCAAACAGCAAGTTTTCTCATTCTCTGTACGCCCCGAATATTCGTTAACGAATTTGTTTTCTCTGTGTGCTCCGTTGCTCCGTGTTATTCCGACTGTTTGTAAAAGTAAATCCCTCGAACCCGCCGTTGTCAATGGTGCTGCCTGCAACCGGCGCTTCTTGTGGTACCATTCCAGAGACTTTCATCATTTTTCATTGCAGGGGAGTACCCATGACCGGCAGAGACAACCGCCCCATCCTTCTGGTCGCCCTCGGCGGCAATGCCCTCATCCGCCAGGGTCAGCGGGGGACCTGTGAGGAGCAGTTCGCCAACCTGGGGCGGCCCATGCAGCAGATCGCACACCTGGCGGACCGGTACCGGATCATCATCACCCATGGCAACGGGCCCCAGGTGGGAAACCTCCTGATGCAGCAGGAGTGCTGCCCGGAGGTGCCGGCCATGCCCCTTGAGATCCTGGTGGCCCAGACCCAGGGGCAGATCGGCTACATGATCGAATCGACCCTGGAAAGCGAACTCCTGGCCCTCGGCGGGGAGAAGCGGTGCCTGGTGAGCCTCATCAGCTACGTGCAGGTGGCGGAGGATGATCCCGCGTTCCGCAACCCGACCAAGCCGATCGGCCCCTACTACACCGGTGAGGAGGCGGCGCGGTTCCCGTGGCCCATGGTGAGCACTCCCAGGGGGCACCGCCGGGTAGTGGCATCGCCGGAGCCGCTGACCGTGGTTGAGAAGGATGAGATCAGCCGGCTGGTGGCGATGGATTTCATCGTGGTCTGCTGCGGCGGGGGAGGAATCCCGGTGACGAGGGAGGGGCGCGCCTTTCACGGCATCGATGCGGTTATCGACAAAGACCTGGCCAGCGCATGCCTTGGCCTGGAAGTGGGGGTGGATACCCTGGTCATCGCCACCGACGTGCCGGGGGTGGCCACCGGCTTCGGGACGGCGTCGGAGGTGTTCCAGAAACGACTGGATGTGGCCCTGGCGGAGCGACTGCAGGCGGCCGGCGAGTTCCCTCCTGGCTCCATGGGGCCGAAGGTGGAGGCGGCCCTCCGCTTTGTCCGCGGGGGCGGGAAGAGGGCGGTCATCTGCCATCTTGACGAGATCGAGTCGGCAGTTGGGGGCACGGCCGGGACAGAAATCACCGGAGGCACTGCATGAAGCGGAAACGGATCATCATCATGGGGGCGGCCGGGCGGGACTTTCACAATTTCAACTGCTGCTTCCGGGACAACCCTGCTTTCCGGGTCGTGGCCTTCACCGCGGCCCAGATTCCCTATATCAGCGATCGGCGGTATCCGGCGGAACTGGCCGGCAAACTCTATCCCCACGGAATACCCGTCTACCCCGAAGAGCAGCTCGCAGAGCTCATCCGCCGCCTCAAGGCGGAGCAGGTGGTCTTCGCCTACAGCGACATTCCCCACGAGCGGCTCATGCACATTGCATCACGGGTTCTGGCCGTGGGGGCCGATTTCCTTCTGATGGGGCCGGACGCCACCATGCTCGAAAGCCGGCTCCCCGTGGTTTCGGTCTGCGCGGTGCGGACCGGGTGCGGCAAGAGCCAGGTGGTCCGCTACTTCTGCGACATCCTCCGGGAGAGGGGGATCCGGCCCGTGGTCGTCCGGCACCCCATGCCCTACGGCGACCTGGCAGCCCAGGCGGTGGAGCGGCTGGAGGGCCCGGCGGACCTGGACCGCTTCCGGTGCACGGTCGAGGAGCGGGAGGAGTACGAGCACCTCCTGGACCACGGGGCGATCGTGTACGCGGGGGTGGACTACCGGCGGATTCTGCGTCGGGCCGAGAAGGAAGCGAAACTCATCATCTGGGATGGCGGTAACAACGACCTCCCGTTCTTCCGCTCCGACCTGGAGATCGTGGTGGTGGACCCCCTGCGGCCGGGCCATGAAACCTCCTGGTATCCGGGGGAGGTGAACCTGCGCCGGGCTGCCGTGGTTGTCGTGAACAAGGTGAATGCCGCCGATCCGGCGGCCATCGAGGCGGTGGAGTCAGCGGTGCGGGGCGCGAACCCGTCGGCCGCACTGGTGCGGACGGAGTCGGTCATCACTGTGGAGGATGGGGAGCGGATCAGGGGGAAGCGGATACTGGTCATCGAGGACGGCCCCACCATCACCCACGGTTCCATGCCCTCCGGCGCGGGGCTTGCGGCGGCCCTCCAGCACGGGGCGGCCGAGGTCGTCGACCCCCGCCCCTGGGCGGAAGGGTCCCTGCGGGAGGTCTATGCCGCCTGGCCCCACATCGGACCGGTCCTCCCCGCCATGGGGTATAGTCCCGCCCAGGTGGCAGACCTGGCCCGTACCATGGAGGCGGTCCCGTGCGATCTGGTGGTCGCCGCCACCCCCATCGACATCGCCCGCCTCACCGGAACGGGGCGGCCGGTTCTCCGTGCCTTCTACAACGTGGTCGAAGGGGAGGGGACGCCACTCAGGGGGGCGTTCGAGTCGTTCCTCGCCAGCCGTTCCATCCTGTAACAGTCCTCCTACATCTCCACCCGCGTCACCACTCCCTGTAATTTGGCTGCGGGAATCCGGTAGAACTGGACGAAGTTCGGGGTCTGGCGCTTGATGGTGGCAAAGACGCGCCAGATGGGGTTGTCGGTGGCGATGTCCTCGACGCCGTAGAAAATGACCTTTTCGCCGATGCCGTTCTCCTTGAGCAGTGGCTCGATGTCCAGGACCTCCATGTAGCCTGAGCGGATCTCAAAGACATCGATGCCCGAGGCCAGTCCCTTCTTGAGCATCGTTTCCAGGCCGAAGGGCTCGTCGGTGCGGATGATGGAGATGAGGACGTTGCGCTCGTAGATGATATTGCTGCGGATGATGCAGTGCACCACGTAGGGGGGGATGGTGTCCCACTCCTTGACGAAGAAGAGGCCGGTGCCGGGGATGTTTTTCCCCTTGGCGTATATCTGCTCGTAGGCGAAGCGGAACGTCTCGAAGTCCAAGGGCTTCAGGGCGCGGTAGAGGGCCCGCTGTCCCCGGGTCCAGATGATCATGACCGCCAGGGGGACCGAGGCGAGGACCAGGGACCAGTACCCGCCATGGGGGAGCTTGTGGAGGTTTGCGGTGAGATAGGCGAGATCGATGAGTGTGACCGCCAGGGCGATGGGGACCTTCCACTTCTTGGTGGTGCGGGAAAATATCATGGTCATCATGATGCCGGTGATGAACATGGTGCCGGTGACCGCCAGGCCGTAGGCCGCGGCCAGGTTCTCCGACTTCTGGAAGAGGATCATGATGAAAATGACCGCCACCAGGAGCGACCAGTTGACCGAGCCGATGTAGATCTGGGACTTAAGCTGGGTTGAGGTGTAGTCCACCTTCATGAGCGGCAGGATGCGGGTGGTGATCCCCTGGTAGACTATGGAGAAGACCCCGCTGATGAGGGCCTGGGAGGCGATGATGGTGGCCATGATGGTGAGACAGAGGAACGGGATGTAGAGCATCGGCACCTGGCTCTTCACCATGGAGAAGAGGATGTTCTTCGCCTCGGGGTTGCGGATGATGAAGGCCCCCTGTCCCAGGTAGTTGATGACCAGAGCCACGAAGACGAAGTACCACGCCCGGATGATCGGCTTTCTCCCCAGGTGCCCCATGTCGGCATAGAGGGCCTCGCCACCGGTGGCGCAGAGGATGACCTCGGACAGGACGAAGAAGCCAGCCAGGCCGTTGTGCTTCAGGAAGAGGATGGCGTGGTGGGGGCTGACCGCCTCAACCACCGCGGGGGTGCCGATGATCGACGCCACCCCTGACACCGTGAGGGCCGCGAACCAGATGACCATGATCGGCCCGAAGGCCCCGGCCACCTTGTCGGTACCCTTGAACTGAAAGATGAAGAGGACCACGGCGATGGCGGACGCCACCAGGATCAGGCCCCCCTGGGCCAGGTCCTCCCATCCCGGGATGAGCCGCATCCCCTCCACGGCGGAGAGGATACTGATGGCCGGGGTGATCACCCCGTCGCCCAGGAGCAGCGAGACGCCGAGGAACGCGAGAAAGCCCACGAAGGCCATCTGGCGTCCCGACTTGAGCATCCGGATCAGGATCTCCTTGAGGACGATGGTCCCCCCTTCCCCCTTGCGGCCAAGGCTCATGGCGAGCCAGGCATACTCGACGGTCACGAGGATGATGAGGGTCCAGACGATGAGGGAGAGAATGCCGAGCACATGCTCCGCGTCGGGCTTCGTGAGGGTCATGATGACCGTCAGGGTGTAGATGGGGCTCGTGCCGATGTCGCCGAAGACCAGCCCCATTGCCTTGACGATGCCCCCCCAGTAGGAGCTTCCTTCCGACTGATCCATGGTGTGCCTCCCGGATGATGTGCGTGAAGGGGCGGGAAACGGAAAAGCCGCCGGCAGACGCCGGCGGCCCTGTAGCCGCTGTCGTGCCCTTCCAGATGCCTACGAGGTTAGCTGACGGGCTCGAAGCTGAAAGTCTTCTATCCGGCGCCAGTGCCGGAATACGCCCCAAAAACTGGGTCCCCCGCATCCGTTCTTCCGAACGGATCTCGGCTGCATTTTTCGTTCATAGTATGCTCCGTTCCTCCAGGAGGTCAAGCCCTGGATTACATGCTGACGCTGCGCCGGCAGTTCCCCTGTCATTCAGCCCTCAGGCGATAGCCGACCCCCGGCTCGGTCAGGATGTAGCGGGGACGCGAGGGGTCCGGTTCGATCTTGTGGCGGAGGTTGCTGATGTTCACCCGCAGGACATGGGGCTGTTCCACGTAGGCAACCCCCCAGATCTGCCTGAGGATCTGACTGTGGGTCAGTACCTTTCCTGCGTGGACCACCAGGAGGCGCAGCAGCTCGTACTCGGTGGGGGTGAGCTGCACCTCGGCGCCTTCCACGGTTACGCGCCGGCGCGGGAGGTCCACCTCCAACCCACCGATCCGATAGACCGGCTCCGGGGCCTGCTGGATCGAACGGCGCAGCACCACCCTCATTCTCGCCAGTAGTTCCGCGATGCCGAAGGGCTTGGTCAGATAATCGTCCGCCCCGGCGTCGAGGGCATGCACCTTGTCGTCCTCCCGTTCCCGGACCGACAGCACGATGATCGGCACCGGCGACCATTCCCTGATTCGTCTGATGACCTCCACCCCATCCATGTCCGGCAGCCCCAGATCGAGGAGGATGAGGTCCGGTCGGACGGCCGCAGCCGCCGCCAGGGCGGCGTGGCCCGTTTCGGCCAGGTGGAGGGAGAACTCCTCCGCATCGAGGACGGTCCGGAGAAAGCGCCGGATTGCCGCTTCATCGTCTACCACCAGGACGCGAGACCGGTTTGTGTCGTTCGTTTCATGGGCCATTGACGCCCTCTCTTCCCCTGTCGGCCAGCGGCAGGGTCACCATCACTCTAAGCCCCCCGCCGGCCCTGTTGGCTGCGGCAATGGTGCCGCCGTGGGCCTCGACGATCCCCTTGCAGATGGAGAGGCCGAGTCCGGTCCCCCGGGCCCCCTCCGGCACCGGAATCCGGTAGAATTTGCCGAAAATCCTCCGCAGCTCCTCCTCGGGAACCCCCGGTCCCCGGTCGGCCACCTCGATGGTCAGCTCCCTGGCGGCAACCCCTGCAGTTATCGTGATGGGGGAGCCGGGCGGCGAGTATTTCACCGCATTGTCCAGGAGATTCACCAGAACCTGGGTCATCAGCACCATGTCGAGGGGGACCAGGGGAAGCCCTTCCGGGAGGCTGACGTCGACCCGCCGCCCTTCCAGTCGCCGGTCTGAAGCGTTGAGGGCGCAGCCGATCAGGTCCTGCACGTCGCACGGCTCCCCATGGGGCCTCACGGCACCAGCCTCTAGGCGGGTCATGTCGAGGAGATTCCCCACAAAACGGTTCAGGCGTTCCGCCTCCTCCAGGGCAGTATCCAGCAGTTCGCGGCGCGACCGGTCGGAGAGGGTTCCCCCATCATCCCTGAGGCTGCTCAGGATGCCGGTTATGGAGGCAAGGGGGGAGCGCAGGTCGTGGGAGACCGAGTTGAGCAAGGCCCGCTCGAAGCTCTCCCGGGCCTGGAGGATCTGGGCCTGCTGGGCCTGCCGGGAAAACTGGACCCGTTCCAGCGCCACTGCGGCCTGGCTGGCAAAGGCATCGAGGAGGCGCCGCGTCAGGTCGGATTTGTAGGCCGTATCGGCGGGGAGCCTCACCGCCAACACCCCGAGTATGCTCGCCGACGTCTTGAGCGGAAGATAGAGGCGATCGGCCGAACCGAGGGTTTCCGTCCCCCTCCCTGCCTCCTGGCCGTTACGAAACGCCCAGTCGGCCACGGCCCGCTCCTTCAGGTCGAGGGAGAGCCCCTGGCTGGTGGCGGCCACCACGAGCCGTTCCTCTTCCGGGAGAAGGACCGCGAGCTGTGCCCCGAGGGTCTCCTCGATATTCCGGATGACCGCCGCCATGATCCCCTCCGCGTCGACGGCAGCGGCAAGGTCGCGGCTCAGGTGGTAGAGGCTTGCGGTCTGCGCCTCCCGTTCCCGCACCGCCTCGGCCCCCTCACGGGTCTGGGAGACCAGGGTGCTGATCACGACCCCGACAATGAAAAGAGCCGCGAAGGTGATCAGATATTCGGTGTTGGCCACCGCAAAGGTCAGGTGGGGCGGGATAAAGAAGAAGTCAAAGGCGAGGACCCCGAGAAACGCTGTCAGGACCGCCGGCTTCCGCCCGAGCCGGACCGCCGCCAGGACCACCGCCAGGAGATAGACCATGACCATGTTGGTCGGTTGCAAAAAGGGCTTTGCCCCATAACAGACCGCCGACGCCCCGGCGACCAGCATCAGGCTTCCCAGATACCCGGAAAGGGAGAGGGGACGCCGTGGTCTTGCTTTCACCTGCTTTTGCCCGAGTTCCTCCGGGGTAAAGCTCACCACCACGACGTCGATCACTCCGCTCAGGCGGATGATCCGATCAACGACGGGAGTACTCAGCATCTCGCGCCAGCGGGGGCGGGACGGCTTACCGACCACGATCTTCGTGACATTGTGCCGGACGGCGTACTCGACGATGGCCTCGGGAGCCGAGGTTCCCGGCACGGTTGCCACCTGGGCGCCGAGACTCTCGGCCAGGCGCAGGTCGCGCCAGACCCGCTCGCGGTTTTCGCGGACATACCTGCTGCTGCCGGGGGTCTCCACATAGACCGTGATCCAGGGGGCCTTCAGTTCATCGGCAAGACGGCGGGTGGCGCGGATCAGCTTCTCGCTGGAGGGGCTGCCGCTCACGCAGACCAGGAGCCGCTCCGCCGCCGGCCAGGGGCCGGGGATGGAACGGGTCTCCATGTAGGCGCGCATCTCGTCGTCGACGCGGGAGGCGGCCCGCCGCAGGGACAGCTCCCGCAGGGCGATGAGATTGCCGGGACGGAAGAAATTCTCCATGGCCCGGGCTGCCTTTTCGGGGATGTAGACCTTCCCCTCCCGCAACCGCTGCAGCAGGTCGTCGGGGGAGATGTCGATGAGCCGGATCTCGGCGGCCTGGTCCAGGAGGGAGTCTGGCACCGTCTCCTGCACCACAACACCGGTGATCTGGGCGACGATGTCGTTCAGGCTCTCGAAATGCTGGACGTTGACCGTGGTGTAGACGTCGATGCCGGCGGCAAGGAGCTCTTCCACGTCCTGGCAGCGCTTCTCGTGACGGGAGCCGGGGGCGTTGGTGTGGGCGAGCTCGTCCACCAGGACGATCTGGGGCCTGCGGGCCAGCACCCCATCGATGTCCAGTTCCCGAAGCTGAACCCCCTGGTAGTCGACCATGACCGGCAGGATGATCTCCAGCCCCTCCAGAAGGGCATCGGTCTCCGAGCGGCCGTGGGTCTCCACGTAGCCGGCCACCACCTCCCTCCCTTCCAGCATCCGCTGGCGGGCCTCCTCCAGCATGGCGTAGGTCTTGCCGACTCCTGCCGCATAGCCGAGGAAGATCTTCAGCTTTCCTTTCCCCGCCTCGGCCTCTTCGGCCTGGGCAAGCTTCAGAAGGGACTCGGGGGAGGGGCGGATGTCGTCGTTGTCAGCCATCGTGTGCACTCCACCAGTCTACGGGATCATTTCAAGGTGTCCAGTGCCAGGTTCAGGCGCAGCACATTTACCCGGGGTGCGCCGAGAAACCCCAGCTGCCGATCTTCGGCATGGGCTGCGACGATCTTCAGCATCGCCTCCTCCGGGAGATGGCGGGCCCGCGCCACCCGCGGCACCTGTATCCTTGCCCCATCGGGCGTGATGTGGGGATCAAGCCCGCTGGCCGAGGCGAGCACCAGGTCGGCTGGAATCGGCCCGGACAGACCGGCGGAGCGGAGGCCTTTGACCCGCTCCCCCACCGTCGTGATAAAGGCGGGGTTGGTGGGCCCGGCATTGGACCCGCCGGAAGCCGCCGGATTATAGGGACCGTTCGCCGTGGCCGAGGGGCGGGGCCAGAAGTATTCGGGAGCCGTGAAGGGTTGCCCGATCAGGCTCGAACCGACGTTGTGGCCACCTTTGCCGGTGATGAAGCTCCCCTCCGCCTGGTGGGGGAAGAGGGCCTGGGCAATGGCGGTGACCAGGGCGGGATAGATGCCGCCGCAGATCACGGTGAAGAGCATCAGCATCACGATGGCCGGACGAAGGTCTCCCATGGTTCGTTCCTCCTCTTTCCCGCTCATACGAAGAGACCGATCAGCAGGTCGATCGCCTTGATCCCCGCGAACGGCACGATGATACCCCCGGCGCCGTACACAAGCAGATTATGGATCAGCATCCTGTCGGCCGACATGGGGCGGAAGGGGGTACCCCGGAGGGCCAGGGGGATCAGGAGCGGGATGATGACCGCGTTGAAGATGACCGCCGACAGGATTGCGCTCAGGGGTGTCCCCAGGCCCATCACGTTGAGCACCCCCAGCTGGGGATAGATGGAGACCAGGGCCGCCGGTATGATGGCGAAGTACTTGGCCACGTCGTTGGAGATGCTGAAGGTGGTCAGGTTGCCGCGGGTCATCAGGATCTGCTTTCCCACCTCGACGATGTCCAGGAGCTTGGTGGGGTTGCTGTCCAGGTCGATGATGTTGGCCGCCTCCCGGGCCGGCTGGGTGCCGGTGTTCATGGCCACGGCCACGTCGGCCTGGGCCAGGGCCGGGGCGTCATTGGTCCCGTCGCCGGTCATGGCCACCATGTACCCCTGTTCCTGGTTCTCGCGGATCAGCCGGAGCTTGTCCTCGGGCTTTGCCTGGGCCAGGAAGTCGTCCACCTGGGCCTCGGCCGCGATGGCGGCGGCGGTGAGGGGGTTGTCGCCGGTGATCATCACGGTCCGGATTCCCATGCTCCGCAACTGCTGGAACCGCTCCTGGATTCCCCCCTTGAGGATGTCCTTCAGGTTGATGACGCCGAGGATCTCCCCATTGCGGCAGACCACCAGGGGGGTAGCCCCGGCCCGGGCGATCCCGCTGACCACCCTCTCCAGTTCCTTCGGAATGGCACCCTTCAGCTCCCGCGCAAAGGTGACCACCGAGTCCGAGGCCCCCTTGCGATACCGGTTCCCTCCTGTGTTGACCCCCGACAGGCGCGTATCGGCGCTGAAGGCGATGATTTCGGCGTCCGCCGGGAGCGATGGAGCGCCGAGGCCGTACTTCTGCCCCGCAAGGGCCACGACGCTTCGCCCCTCCGGGGTGTCGTCGCCGAGGGAAGCCGTGAGGGCCGCCTCGGCCAGCTCCTGCTCGGTGTGGCCGCCGACCGGCACGAAGGCGACCGCCTCCCGGTTGCCGAGGGTAATGGTGCCGGTCTTGTCCAGGAGGAGGACGTTCACGTCGCCGGCCGCCTCGATGGCCCGCCCCGAGAGGGCGATGACGTTCTTCTGGAAGAGCCGGTCCATGCCGGCAATGCCGATGGCGGGCAGCAGCGCGGCGATGGTGGTAGGTGCCAGGCAGACGAAGAGTGCCACCAGGATGGTAAGGGAGACCGGTTCTCCCTTTCCTGCCGCCGTGACACTGAAGATGGAAAGGGGGCTGATGTTGGCGCAGACCAGCAGAAAGACCAGGGTAAGGGCGATCAGGAGCACCTCCAGGGCCACCTCGTTGGGGGTCTTGCGCCGCCTGGCCCCCTCGATCAGGGAGATCATCCGGTCCAGGAAGGTTTCGCCGGGATTGGCGGTGATCCTCACGATGATTTCGTTGGCGATCACCTCGGTGCCGCCGGTGACCGCGCTCCGGTCGCCCCCCGACTCGCGCACCACCGGCGCCGACTCGCCGGTCACCGCCGCCTCGTTGACCAGCGCCGCACCGGCGACCACCTCGCCGTCGCCGGCAATCAGCTCCCCTTTCCCCACCAGGATATGGTCCCCCGCCCGGAGCTGGTTGGCCCCCACAAGGGTGTAGTCGCCGCCGAATTCCGGCTTGGCCAGGCGTTTGGCCGTAACGTCCGTGCGGCTCTTCCGGAGGGAGGCGGCCCGGGCCTTGCCGCGCCCCTCGGCCAGGGCTTCGGCAAAGGTGGAGAAAATGACAGTGAGCCAGAGCCAGAGGGAAACCAGGCCGGTGAACCAGGCCGGCTCCCGGTTGATGCCGGTCAGCGACAGGATGAAGGTGACCAGGGTGACGACGCTGGCAATCTCCACGGCAAACATGACCGGATTGCGCCAGAGGGCCCGCGGATCGAGCTTCCTGAGTGACTCGACGAACGCGCCCCGCAGGAGGTGCGGATCAAATGCCGACAACGCCGGTTTCGGATGCTTCGACATGGCTACCTCCCTCCCGGCATGGTCAGGTGTTCGGCGATGGGCCCCATGCAGAGGGCCGGGAAAAAGGTGAGCGCGCCGACGATGAGGATCACCAGGATGAGCCAGAGGGCGAAGGGGGGCTGATCGGTGGGGAGGGTACCGAGACTGGGGGGGACGTACTTCTTCTCCGCCAGGGACCCGGCCATCCGGAGGATTGCCACCGCCGGCACATACCGGCCGAGAAGCATGGCCACCCCTCCCGTGAGGTTGTAGAAGGGTGTGTTGCCGTTCAGGCCGGCAAAGGCGCTGCCGTTGTTGTTGGCCATGGAGGCGAAGGCGTAGAGCACCTCCGAGAGGCCGTGGGCCCCGGGGTTGGCCATGGAAGAGATCCCGGCCGGGGTGACCATGGCGACCCCCGTGACGATGAGAACAACGACCCCGGCGGCCAGGACGACCACGATGGAGAGCCACATCTCCGTGACCTCGATCTTTTTCCCCAGATACTCGGGGGTGCGCCCAATCATCAGCCCTGCGATGAAGACCGCGATGACCACGAAGGCGAGCATGGTGTAGAGGCCAGAGCCGACTCCCCCGAAGACGATCTCGCCGAGGAGGATGAGCCCCAGGGGGACCATGCCGCCAAGGGGGGTGAGGGAGTCGTGCATGGCGTTGACGGCGCCGCAGGAGGTGCCGGTGGTCGCCACGGAAAAGAGGGCGCTCCCCCCGGCACCGAAGCGGACCTCTTTCCCCTCCATGTTAGGCCCCTCTACCCCCAGTGCGGCCACCTGGGGAGTGACCTTCCCTTCGGCCCAGGCGAGGACCCCGAACGAGAACGTCAGGATGAGGAGCATCACCGCGAAGATGGCCCACCCCTGGCGGGTGTTCCCCACCATCGCACCGAAGGTATAGGTGAGCCCCCCGGGAATCAGGAGGATCAGGAAGATCTCGATGAAGTTCGTCAGGGGAGTTGGGTTCTCGTAGGGGTGGGCCGAGTTGGCGTTGAAGAAGCCGCCGCCGTTGGTGCCGAGCTCCTTGATCGCCTCCTGGGAGGCGACCGGCCCCATGGGGATCGCAACCTCCTTCACGGTGGCGGCGCCGGTGTCCGCGGCGGCCTGATGCAATGGCACCATCCTGGAGGGGCTGAAATTCTGGATGACCCCCTGGGAGACGAGGACCAGGGCGAAGATGACCGACAGGGGGAGGAGGATGTAGAGGGTGCCGCGGGTCAGGTCCACCCAGAAATTGCCGACGAGCGCCGTCCTTCTCCGGGCGAATCCCCGGATGACCGCCATGGCCACCGCCATGCCGGTGGCGGCGGAGACAAAGTTATGCACCGCCAGCCCCGCCATCTGGGTGAAATAGCTCGCCGCCTGTTCCCCCGCGTAATTCTGCCAGTTGGTGTTGGTGGCGAAACTGATGGCGGTGTTCAGGGCCAGGTGCCAGGAGAAGGGGGGGAGCTTCTGGGGGTTGAGCGGCAGCAGGTGCTGCCCCAGCAGCAGGACAAAGAGCGCCATGAAGAGCGCCAGGTTGAAGAGGAGCAGGGCGGTGGTGTACCGCTTCCACTCCATCTCGGCTTCCCCGTCGACTCCACTTAGGCGGTAGATGAAACGTTCAAGGGGGAGAAGGAGGGGGGACAGCACGGTCCGCTCCCCCTGGTACACCCTGGCCATGTAGCTCCCCATCGGCTTTACGGAGGTAACCAGGAGCGCAATCAGGGTCACGAACTGGATGATATCGGTGAAGGAAAGCATGACAACGTATTCTCCCCATTGAACCCAGATTTTCCATTAGGGCACGAGATGCTGCTCACCCGGGCGCCGGGTCGGATGTCGTCCTCGGCAGGAGAGCCTTCACGGTCCACACGTTACTGTCACAATTATAGACCGGGATTTCCCCCTTGCAGTAGGGTGGCGGCGCCACGGTCGTGATTCCCTCCACCCTGCCGACCAACTTCTCGTCTTCAAACCCTTCACCCTGATACACGCCCGTGTCGCAATCGAAAAAATAGACCTTCATGGCCGTCCTCCCAAGCGAACTTGTTATGTTCACCATACCGAATGTCACCTAAAAGCAGGCTCAAAATAGGAGGGAAAAGCATCAAGAAAATATCAAGGGGATCGTAACGTTCACCGTGATGGGGAGATGCGCCGGACCGCTCAAGCGTGTATACTGTTGAACCAAATAATCCGTGTGTTGAGGGAGGGATGATTCATGGGTACTGCACTGGAAGCACTTCTGATAGCCAAGGGGGAGAAAGAAGTCTCACTGCTGCCGAAAATGGCCAACCGCCACGGGCTTGTGGCCGGCGCCACCGGCACCGGCAAGACGGTGTCGCTGCGGGTGCTGGCCGAGCGGTTCAGCTCAATCGGCGTGCCGGTCTTCATGGCCGACATGAAGGGGGACCTGTCGGGGCTGGCCCTGCCGGGGGACGAGAACCCCAAGGTGGCCGAGCGGGTGGAGAAGATGGGGCTGGAGGGGTTTACGTACGGCGGATTCCCCGTGGTCTTCTGGGATGTCTTCGGCGAGCAGGGGCACCCGGTCCGCACCACGGTCTCGGAGATGGGGCCGCTCCTCCTTTCGCGGCTCCTGAACCTGAACGACGTCCAGAGCGGGGTCCTCAATGTCATCTTCAAGGTGGCCGACGACAACGGCCTGCTCCTCCTCGACTTCAAGGACCTCCAGGCCATGGTCCGCCATGTGGGGGACAACGCCGCCGACTTCCAGACCGCCTACGGCAACATCTCCGCCGCCAGCATCGGCGCCATCCAGCGAAACCTCCTGGCCCTGGGGGGGCAGGGGGCGGAGCGGTTTTTCGGCGAGCCGGCCCTGAACATCCAGGACCTCATCCAGACCGACTCCGACGGCCGGGGGGTGATCAATATCCTGGCCGCCGACAAGCTGATGCAGTCGCCCAAGCTCTACGCCACCTTCCTCCTCTGGATGCTCTCGGAACTCTTCGAGCAGCTCCCCGAGGTGGGGGACCCGGCGAAGCCGAACCTGGTCTTTTTCTTCGACGAGGCCCACCTCCTCTTTGACGATGCCCCCAAGGCCCTGGTGGACAAGATCGAGCAGGTGGTGCGGCTCATCCGCTCCAAGGGGGTGGGGATTTACTTTGTCACCCAGAACCCCGTCGACCTTCCCGATACGGTGCTGGGGCAGTTGGGGAACCGGGTCCAGCATGCCCTGCGGGCCTTCACCCCCAAGGACCAGAAGGGGGTTCGGGCCGCGGCCGAGACCTTCCGGGCCAATCCCGCCTTTGAGGTGGAGACGGTCATCACCCAGCTGGAAGTGGGGGAGGCCCTGGTTTCGGTTCTCGACGAGAAGGGTGCCCCGACGGTGGTGGAGCGGGCCCTGGTCTGTCCTCCCCAAAGCCGCTTCGCGCCGCTGTCCGGAGCAGAGCGGACGGCGGTCATCGCCCGTTCGCCCCTGGCGGGGTTCTACGAGAAGGCGGTGGACCGGGAATCGGCCCATGAGGCGCTCCAGGCCAAGGCCGAGGCGGCCGCCGCAGCCGCTGCCGCCGAGGCGGCCGCTGCTCCCGCTCCGGAGGAGGGGAAGAGTGAAGTGGCCGGCCAGGTGGGAACGATGCTGGGGGCCTTTGCCAAGAGCGCGGCCCACGCCATCGGCAGCCAGGTGGGGCGCCAGATCATCCGGGGGGTGCTGGGGTCGATCTTCGGAGGGAAGCGGCGGTAGCGGTTATAACAGCAGAAATGATGAACAGAAAAGGGCGACCCATGGCGGGCCGCCCTTTTTGCGTTACAGAGGCAGGAATGCTACTTCGTGGTCCGCAGCCCCCGCTCGGGGCGGCTGAAGGCGTGGCAGAAGGAGCAGTCGTACTGCTTGTCGGTGACGTGCTTCCTGTGCACCGAGGAGAAGCCGGGGTTCGGCTTGAAGCCGTGACACTGGATGCAGACCGCCGATTCGGCTCCCTTGAGGGTATAGCCGATCTGCTTCAGGTTCATGCGGGCCGTGGTGCCGTGGCAGTCGGTGCAGGCGAGGGCCTTGTCCTTGGTGGTCACTTCGTGGTTCAGGGCCTGGTACTCGTAGGTGGTGACCATCTGGTTGGGGGCGCCGGCGGTGAGCCCCAGGTTCACGAGCCCCGAATTGATGGCGTTGTAGAGGTTGCCGGTGGCGAAGTAGACGCTGGTGTCCACCGGGATCAGCTGGCTGGTGAGGGTTGCCAGGGGCTGGCTCGCCGTCTTGTACTTGAAGGGGTGGAGCTTCGACTTCGGATCGTTGATCCCGCCTAGGGGGAGGCTCACGGGGTAGTAGCCGGTGGCCGGGTCGGGGGTGGCGGTGTCGAAGAGGTCGTAGGCCCAGGAGCTGCCGTTCCAGAAGGTGTAGACCGGCTTCAGGTCGTTCTGCATCTGCATGAGCGGATGGTAGGTGCCGGTGGCACCCAGGTGGGGCTGCTGCCAGTCGCGGAAGACCTCGGTGGCCTCGGTGGCCGCGGTGTCGAAGGCGTTGCGGGCATAGGTGCCGATGTGGCAGGTCTGGCAGGCAACCCGTGCCATGTGACGGTTGATGTCGGTGGTAACGTGGCCGCCGGTGCCGGTCTTGGTGGCGTGGCAGGCGGTGGTGGCGCAGCCCACAGGCATTGTCCCTTCCGTGGGGCGCAGGTCGCTGCCGCGGCCCGAAATCTGGTGCTCGCTGGTTGCGTGGCACCCCTGGCAGGTGAGGTTGGCGCCGGTGGTGGCCATGTGGACGTCGTAGGCCCGGTCGGTGGTGCTGCCGTGGGCCAGGGCAATGTCGCCCCGCTTCACGCCGTCGCCGCCGCCGGCCGTGGCGTGGCACTGGAGACAGCTGGTGCGGGTCGGCTTGTGGAGGGTCTGGACCGCCTGGTCCATGGTGATGGTCATGTTCGCCGTGTCGGGAACCATGACGCCGTTCGCCTTAACCCGCTTGTACTTGTCCTGGTGGCAGATGAGACAGTCGATGTTGTTGAGCTGCGCCGTGTCCGCCGTGGCGGTGGGCTGGGCGCCCAGACCCACGTGGCACTTGCTGCAGCTGTTCCAGTTGCCGGTGATATTGATGCAGTAGGCGTTCATGGCCCCGGCGTTCTTGCCGCCGCCGGTGGTGTGGTTGGCAATGGCAGGGGTTGCCCCTTTCCACTGGTAGTGGACCGAACCGTGGACTTCCGTGGCCTCCTTGCTGTGGCAGACAACGCAGGTGCCGGCGCCGTTCCACTTCAGGGTGGCGTGGGGTGCGCCGGTGGGGGGAGGAGTTACGTTGATGGTGTAGGTGGCGCTTTTCACCATCTCGCTGTTGCCGGCAGCGTCACGGGCGAAGAATTTGAGGGTTGTGGTTGCAGCAACGGCAATGGGAGAGCCGTAGGTGGCCGACGCGGCGGTCGGCGTGGAGCCGTCGGTGGTGTAGTAGATGGTGGCTGACTCGTTGGCGGCGAGGCTCACCGAAACCGGGGCCGAGAAGGTGCCGCCGGCAGGGGAGGGGGTCGTGACCGGCGCCGTGGTGTCGGCCGGCGGGGTGGTCGTCTTGGCGACGCTGAACGAGGCCGAGCCTTTGCCGCTGCCGCTTGTGGACTCGAATTCGGTCCCGATTTTCCAGGTGCCGATCGGCGCACTGGAGGCAAGGGCGTACTTGTAGGAATAAGAGCCGTTGCCGGCACTGGTCATGGCATTTTCCACGACCGTCGCGCCGCTGGGGTTGCTGATCTTGATCTGGCGCTTTGCCGTTGTCGTTACCGGCTTGCCGTCGGCCGAGGTCACCGAGGCAGTGACCGTCACCGGCTGACCCGGGAGGTATGATGTCTTGTCGGTCTTCACCTTGATGACCAGATCGGCCGCGCTGGCCAGCGCGGGGACCAGCAGGGCCGCCAGTGCCGCAATACAAAGATAAAGATACCGGGGTGAAAAACGTTTTGTCTGCATGCGGAGTTCCTCTTCTTTTGCGGTTCGGTCGCCGCCACGGTGCTTGAGGTTCGTTGTTGGAGTGAACGTTTCATCGGGGTATCTGACTGCACGGTGGGGGTGGATCGTTGTCAAACCCGCTGCTTCCTGCCTTAGTTCAGCCGTTGTGTGCTCGTTCACCTCCCTCCAGTGTTTGTGGTATCGCAATGGGCAAAAAATAAGCCGGGGCCTCAATATCGTTCGGGGAACGATAGTTCGGCGACCCGGCTGTCTCGGTGAGACCCGATGGGCTTTCCGTCCCACCCTCGCGGATGGTTTAGTATTGTCGTCTATCTCTGATATGAAATTGTTACGCGGCTGTTTCGCGCTGTATTTATCATATCGGAGTGCGGGAATGCAACTTTAATTTTTTTGGCCGAGGCCTGTTTCACCGTCACACGCACTATTTTCCTTCCTTTCTACATCGGCATCCCCATGATATCCCACGCTCCCATCATCCCGATATCCTCGTGCTCGATGATGTGGCAGTGGAACATGGTCATTCCCGGCCAGTCCATCACCGGAACGAGCATGGTCACCTTCCCCCATTTGGGGACGATCACCACGTCCTTCCATGCCGGGATGGTGGTGTAGAGGGAGGCATAGGCGCTGTCGCCGCCGGTTATGGAAAGGATCTGGGCCGAGTTGACGTGCTGGTGGAACGGATGGTCCATGCCGCTCTGGTTGATGATCTCCCAGACCTCCCATCCCCCCAGGTGGGACATGAACTTGTAGGTGTGGTCCATGTCTGTGAACGAGATGCCGTTGATGTACCCCCTTCCCTGCATCATGCTGAGGGTCAGAGTGCGGCGCGGCAGCATGGAGGTGTCCATGACAACCCGCTTGGCGCCGGGATTGACCGAAGTCGGCAGGGAGCTGTTCACGGTTGCCCCCTTGCACGAGAGGGTAAGGAGCGTCACCTGCTGCTGGCTGCTCATGCCGCCCCGGCTGTAGGGAAGCGACAGGAAGCGGTAGCTCTTGGCGGTCCGGCTCGCCTTCACCAGGATATCCGCCCGTTCCCCCGGCGAGAGGAGGAGCGAGGAGATATGGTACAGTTTGTCGAGCAGGCCGCCGTCCGTTCCCACCAGGTAGAGGGAGTGCCCTTCCAGGGAGAGCTTGTAGAAGCGGGCGTTGCTGGCGTTGACGATCCGCCACCGCTGCACCTGCCCCGGCCGGATGTTCAACACTGGATTGACCTGGCCATTGACCATCACCAGGTTTCCTTCCTTGCCGTGCATGTAGTCCATCATCGAGGTGTACGGCGTGGGGGCAGAACCGCTCAGGGTCAGGTCCTTCAGGACCATGATGTGGGTCTCGTAGCCGGCAAGGGCTGTCGTGTCGTCCTCGATGACCAGAGGGCCTGCCAATCCCCCCCAGTACTGTTCCGCCACCACCCCGTGCACGTGGGGATGGTAGAAATTCAGGTGCCCCGGTTCCTCGTGGCCCAGGTCGTAGGAGTAGTCGTAGATCTCTCCCGGTTTGAGCTGGATCATCATGCTGTCTGCCGGTGGTTCAGGTGAAACGTGAAGGCCGTGGGTATGGAGGTTGGTAATGTTCTTCGTATGCCCAAGGATGTTCTTTTCCGTCGTGGAGGGGAGGAAGTTTTTCAACTGCACCCGCAGGGTCTCCCCCCTCCTGGCCCGGATGGTCGGACCGGGAAATGCCCCATTGTAGGTCAGGAGCGTGGCCCAGGTGCCGTTCACGTTTACCTGTGCTTCCTGTACCGCCAGTTCATAGACCCCGAGGGCATTCTTCACGGCTTCGGCAGGATCCTTGAACGGGCTCCCCGGCGGAGGGTTGATGATGGTCGTCCCGCCTCCCCCCATCCCGCCGCCGCCCATGCCTCCGCTCCCCATCATGGCCCTGGCAATACCGTTCTGCAGGTGAAGATACCCTCCCGCCGTCGCCAGAGACGCAAGGGCCATGAACTCTCTCCTGCTCATCCCTTTTCGTTTCATGGATACTCCTTTCACACGGCTGCACGGAGCCGTCGATGACTTCCTCAAGGTCGTTCACTTCCGACGCACAAAGCCAGGCAGGACCATTTCCGGCCCTGCCCGGCCGACTATCACACAACACCTTTCCTCACACTCCTAGGGCTCCACAACGTACGGCCGCATCATCTCGTTGTCCTCGTGCTCGACGATGTGGCAGTGCCACACGTACAGTCCGGCGATATCGAATTTCGCCCTGACCGTGGTGATCTGACCAGGATAAGCGGTGACGGTGTCCTTGAAGCCGGTCTCCCATGGCAGAACGCCGGTACCCGGAGCAATGGGAAAGTCCGCGATGTTCCCGCGGCTTACCACCTCGAACCGGACCAGGTGCAGGTGGATCGGGTGTGCATCCTCCGTGAAGTTGTAGATGCTCCACTCCTCCACATCGTCCTTGGTCGGGTTTTCGGTGACCATGACCTCCACCGTCTTGCCGTTCTTCAGGGTTACGGGGACGGGGAAGCTTGCACCCGTCATGTCGGTCCACATGAGCGGTAACCCGGTTGCCGATGTGCCCGGATCCTTGACCGTGCCGAGGAGCGCCTCCCTGGGTCCGAAGGGCTCCCCGCCGGCGGCGGCGCAATCGGCCTCGAAGTTGGGACCCGGTTTGACCGAAGCGATCCACTTGATGGTCCCGTCAGGCAGGGCGGTGGCGCACACCTGCTCCGACATCGCCTCGTTGAGCGAGACGTCACGCTGCACCGTGGCAACACCGAGTTGGCCTTCCGCGTTCAGCGCCAGGGCGACCGGATCCGTGGCGGGAGTGGCGCCGGCCGGATCGGTATCGCTGGCGCCGTTCAGCGCTGCCTTTACCACGAACTTCATCACCTTGCCGGTGGTGCCGGCATCGGCCGGGGAGAAATCGTCGCCGGGAATGCCGCCGCCGAAGGGCTCGTCAGGACCGATATTGAGTAGTTCGATCTCGGTCCCGTCAGCCAGCCCGCGGAAGTCGACGATGACGTCCGCCCGTTCGGCCAGGGCCATGAGCAGTTGGGCCGTTCCGTCGTCGCTCCGGTCGAGATTGTTGTTCATCAACACAGGGGCAGGGAGGAACCCCTGCTCGGCGCCGATCTGCCACACCTTTACGTCCGGATTACTGAACTTCAGCCACAGAAAGCGGGAGTTGCAGCCGTTCAGGAAGCGGAGACGATAGAGGGCGGGAGCCACTTCGAGCTTCGGCCAGGAAACGCCGTTTACCACCATCACGTTGAAGAAGGCCTCCGGGTTCCAGATCGGGGAGATGTCGGAGCTGACGTTCGGGATGAAGGGAATTTTAAGCTGCTTCGGCGTCAATCCTTCGAAAAACGCCCGGGTCGCCGGGTAGAAGAGCGATCCGTCGGCGTTGAAGGAGCGGTCCTGGATTGCGATCGGAATTTCGCGGTATTTTTCCCGCTCTCCGCCGAGGCTGCTCGGGAAGTTGACCGTCACCACACCTTCTCCCGCCACGGGCGATGGCCCTGGCAGGACCCCGTCCCACAGATCACCGGTGGTCGTGTCGTCCACCCTGTCGAAATCACCGCCCCGGATGAGCCAGAAACCCGCTGGCCCGGCATACACATTGGAGCGGGTCATCCCCAGGGTGTGGTCGTGATACCAGAGGGTGGCCGCCGGCTGGTCGTTGCGGTATTCGTAATCGGCGTAGCCGAGATTACCGGGGTTCGTCCCTGTGGCGTCATCGAAGAGCGTCCCCTTGGTCGCATATCCTTTCGGAATGTTGACTGCCTTCGGCAGCCACCAGGCCTCGGGGTAGCCGTCGCTGTGCCCTTCCACGTGGGAGCCGTGTACGTGGGTCACGATCGGCACCGGCCCCATGTAGGGTGCGGGAATGAACCCCCTGCAGTCGGTCTTGCGGGTGCCGTCGATGCAGAGCATGGGCGGGTTGGCCCAGTGCAGGGTCTGGTCGATGGGCAGCAGGTGGGGAAGGAACCTCCCTTGTTTGTCCACCAGGCCGTTGATCCAGCGGACCTTGACCGGATCATTCGCCATGGTTTCGACCGTGTAGGCCGGGTAATTGAACTGTGAACCGGGAGATGGTGCGACCGCGGGAGGCGTATCGGCGTTGGGGCCGTAACTCCAGACGGTGGTGGGCGGTAATATGTCATTGCGGCCGTTGAGGGTGTTCCAGATTCCGCCCGGAAGGATCTGCTGCTTGAACTGCCGGACAGCTATGTCGTACTTGTTGGTGCTGTAATTCTTCATGACCGGCGGGATGACCAGGGGAGTAACGTACTTGGGGATAGTCAGGGGATTCAGGGTACCGCCGGGGAGTGGGGCCGCCGTTGCACCGGGGGGGACGGCGGCGCAGACGAGCATGACCGTGCCGATTGCACACGCCATTATGGAGAGTTTGCCTGAAATTTTCATTGTAATTACCTCACTTCCCGATTTGAAGTTGGGCAATCCGGAGAGGGAACACGTTCCCTCCCCGGAACAGGTCGTTCGCTATCTCTGGAAGTAGCCGTCCGAGAGGGTCTTCAGGAAGAGGACGATGTTGTCCACCTGCGGCCGCGGGAACATGCCGAGCGTGGCGCGGTTCTGGTCCACTTCCGGCGGGGGGAACATGGTGGCCATGCCGTCGCAGCCGCCGCCCATGCCACCGCCACCCATGCCACCACCCATGCAACCACCGTCCATCATGGCGCGCCAGTGGTAGAAGAAGACGATGTCGTCCAGGGACTTGAAGAAGCCGTTGTGGCCGTAGGCCTTTACGAAATCCGGGGAAGGCCGCAGGTCCACGTTGCGGAGCGTCGGCACCTTCTGCTTACCCATCTCAGGTTCGTAGACCTCAGGCGCATGCCCGGCGCTCTTCAGGTAGCCGCCCAGGCCGTAGTCCACCCAGTTGGCGCCATCGGGGTTCCAGTTGGGGGGCATCGAGTAGAAGGGGTTTGCCGGGTTCTTCGGGGTGCCGATGTTGTCATAGCTGAAGTCGGTGAAGAGCGGATAACCGTCTTTGCCCGGCTGCAGCGTGTGGCAGGACGAGCAGTTCGCGCGGTTGGGGTCGTTGAAGACGGCAAGCCCCTGGAGCTCGGCGTCGCTGAGCCCCAGATTGCGGAATGTCGTCCAGCGGTTGGGGTCCATACCGCCGCCGGGGCATCCCATGGCGCCCATGCCGCCTCCACCACCGCCGCCCATGCCGCCGGTGCCGCACTTGATCTTGGTGACGTCCTTGCCGGCCGCTTCGGCAGTATCCCAGAACTTGTCGAACTTGGAGGTGAAGGGGTTCACCTCGGCGCTTCTCTCGTAGGCCGCCACGGAGCGGCCGATATTCTCGTACACGCCGTTCACATCCTTGGCGCAGTCGAGAGAGCCGGCGCCCCACACTTCTTCAAAGAGACCGGCGTAGTCAGACTTCCTGACCTTGGTGCAGAGGACCTGGGCGTTGGGGATTGCCTGTTCGAGAGGGTTCAGGTAGGGTCCCTGGGCCTGCTCGGCCAGCGGGTCGCCGAGGACGGCGCCTGTCGCCCGTCCATCCCAGAACATGCCGCCGAACCACCCCGCCTCGGCTTCGTCATAGTGGAGTACCGGACTGTCGCCGGCATAGGCCGACGTGGGAGGTTTCCGGTTGCCGAAGTGCCTGGGAAGCGCCCCCTCGTAGACGGCCCCGCCTGTGTTGGCGGCGGCATCGGGGCCGGTGAAGCCGACCTCCGGAGCGTGGCACGCGGCGCACGACTGGGTGCCGTTTGCCGACAGGGCCGTGTCAAAGAAGAGTTTCTTGCCGAGGGTCTCAAGGGGCGAGAGAGCGGCGGCCGGAGCAGCCATTGTGGCCGCCAGCAGGAATGCCCCCGCCAGGGTCGAGGTTTTCGTCATCTTCATGGTGTGTTCTCCTTTCAGTATGGTGAGCTGCGCCACAGGCTTACGTTCCTGAGCAGTTACCTTTTACGTGGGGCGATGAAAAGCTGATGAGAATGGTGAACTTTGCCCAATAAAACGAAAGGGCCTGTAGAGAGGCCCTTTCGCACATCATGCTCCGGATGGTCTGTTCATGTGATCCTTCTTCCTGAACAGGTTGCAGGTTTCGAGGAAATTCAGGGGAGGGATCGCTCCCTCCCCGAATTTCAGTGGATGGAGTTACGGGTTTGTGCGGATCGGGAACGGCGTCGCGTTCACCCAGGCGGAGGAGACGATGGCACCGTTGTTCGCCCGGATCCGGTAGTAGTACTGGGTGTTCTTGTTCAGGCCTGTCTGGATGAGTGACGTAGTGTTTGCACCGACGTTCGTAGTGTTGAGGCCTGCCGTGAACGTCGCGTTGGTGGCTCTCTGGATCGTGAACCCTGTCTCCACAGTGCCGGAGTTGTCCACCCAAGACAGGTTCACGGTCCGGTTATTGCCGGTGCCGTTCGTTCCGTTCGCCGCGGTGAAACTGCCCGGCGCGGCCGGAACGGCCGGCCCGATAACGCTTATCGTGCCCGAGTAGGCGGCCCCTGCAAGATTAATCGCCGCTACCTTGTAAGTGTACGTGTTCGTCACCGACGCGGCCATCGCGGTGTCGACGAACGTGACGTTGCCGGTATTGTTCCGGGCCGGTACTAAGGCGATCCGGGTGAAGTTGACGCCATCCGTTGACCGCTCGATGCCGAAGTTGGCCTCGTTCGTGGCGTTGTCCCGCCAGGTCAGGGTGACCCGGGGTCCGGCCTGCAGCGTCGCCGACAGGATGGTCGGGGCCGCCGGCGGGGTCGCCGGCAGGTTGATACCCAGGGCGTTTGAGACCGACGTGGCGGTCATGCTCGGGAACTGCCCCCCGTAGCCGACCGTGTTCTGGGCGACGATCCGGTACCGGTACGGCGTGGTGGCGCTGGACGTCGGGTCGGTCAACGTGCGTGTCCCGGTCGTGTTCAGCTGGTCGAGAGGCGACGGGCTGGTCCCGACGTCGGTCCAGGTGATGTCATTCGTTGTTCGTTGCACCAGGAACCCTGTCTCGTTGATCGAGTTATCGTTCCAGTTAACCACTATCCTGCTGTTGTTCCCGGTGCCGGCGGACGAGAAACTGGTCAAGGTTGGCGCTTTCGGCGGGAGTGCCACCACCACCGGCCGCATCATGTCCATCTCCTCGTGGCTCAGGATGTGGCAGTGATACATATATTCCGCGCCGAAGTTGACCAGCTTGTTGGTGATCGCCGTGGTCGGGTTCCCGTTGATATCGGTGTTGTTGAAACCCATCGTCGAGCCGGACATCGTCATAGGGTTCTGCATCCGGATGCTGTTGGGCAGATCGAACGGCACCGTCGGGATGACGGGCCTGAGGGCCACGATGGTGTCCTCCAGCGGGCTGATCCGGACGGTGTCCTTCCAGCCGAGTTCGTTGGCGTCGGGCGGGATGATGATGTTGTCCCAGGTCACCCGGTTGAGTACCTGCACGTCGTACAGGTGGAAGTGGATCGGGTGGGTGTCCACACCGTTGTGGGTGATTTTCCAGATCTGGGTGCCGTCCTGGGTGGTGATGGGGGTAACGTTGAGGTTAGTCGGCAGGTTGGTCCCGTCGATGAGCTCGGTGATCGGGTTCACGAACGGGTAGAGGACGACGTTCTGCGTTGCGGGCGTCGCCGGGACTACTTCGACGCCGAGGTTTGCCGTCATTCTGCCGAACTCGTCGAAGGCCACTGCGTTCATCTCGTCGTGGATCGCCTTGGGCTGGATCGGGATCTGGAGCTTGGCCGCAGGAGCGGACAGGGTGTTGAAGCCGAACAGGTCGCCCCCCTGGTCGGAGATGCGGGCGAATCCGTCGCAGATGTTGATGTTGAGGCTGGGAACGTTGCACCAGCTGCTGCCGGCGAAGTTCAGACCATAGGCCGAGTTGTAGGCGGCCTGACCCACGATGATGGGGTGCTGGCCCGACTCGAATACGCCTGAGCCGTCCGGCTGGTGCGCGAAGGCTGCCTGGAGCGCCGCCAGGTTGAACGTGTCGGCGGGGGTCGTGTCAGTGACCTTGATCTGCATCACGGTCCTGGTGTTCGGCCCGTAGCCCGGCAGGACCGATGGAGCGCCTACGGGCCACTGGTCCGGAGCTCCCGTGTAGTAATCGTAGCTGGGGACCCTGGCCGGGAAGGCGGCAGGTGCATCATTGTAGAGGATCAGCGTCTTGCCTCTGAACTGGGAGAAGTCGACGATGACATCCGCCCTTTCAGCAGGAGCAAGCAGCAGCGAGTGCAGGTCCACGTTGCCGACGTCAAATCTTGTCGGGTCGGTGATCCAGGTGATCGGCTGGTTCGGAATCACGACCGGGGCCGGGAGGAACCCTCCCTCGGAGCCGATCTGGACCCAAGCCGGTCCGGCAGGGCTCAGGGTGGTATCCGGCGTCGGGAAGACGACCGGGTCGAGTTGGGCAGCTGCCACTTCGGCCGCATTGAGTGCAACTTCGGTCCCCGTGGCATCGGCCACGTACCACTGGAGGTTGAAGAACCGGTCGTTGGCCGCGTTCAGGATCCGCAGGCGATAGGTCTTGGGTTCGACGGTTTTCGTCGGATATGCCGTACCGTTGACGACCGGAGTGTCGTTGAACTGCTCCATTCCGACGGAGATGTTCGGCGTGCCGGGAATCAACGGCGGCTCGCAGAACGGATCGGTCTGGTACTGCCAGGTGGCCGGGTTATCCAGGTTGCACGGTGTCGCCAGAAGGGTCGTGAAGTCATCAGTGGGGAGACAGATACCGGTCCCGATGCCGGTGCAGTTGGCGTCCGCCGTACAGATGGTCGTCAAGTCTTCGCAGGTTCTGCCCCGAATTCCGTCTGGTCCTTTTGGGTCCACGTTGTAGTACGGGTTGGCGATGGGTCCATAAAGGGGGGTCGCAGGGGGCCAGAACCACGGCCCGAACATCCAGCGCCCGTAGCCGCTCATGCCGCCCATGTCGCCGGGGTTCTGCGCCGGCATGTAGACGTGATGGTACCAGAGATCGCCTTCCTTGCCCCAACGGGTGTAGTCCCAGGTGGGATCCAGGGCAGCCATCTGCGCGGGGTCAGGCACGAAGGTCCGGTCCTGGATGACGAGGGGGATGGTGTCGGCAGCACCGGGGATGAGCCCGAGTCCAGTGGGGTTGTCCGCTGTCGCGGGTAAAAGCTTCTTCTCCGTAGCGTCGGTGATCACGTACCCTGCAGCCTCGCCCGCGTATACGTTGAGGCGGGTGATGCCCCACGAGTGGTCGTGGTAGAACATCAGCCGGGCGCTCTGCTGGTTGGTGTAATAGAAGGTCATGCAGCCGTCGTTCGCGGCCGAGCAGTTGGGCACGCCGGGAACGTTGATCATGTCGGGGACGGCTCTTACGCTGACACCCTCCGGCCAGGGGGTGCTTTCAGTGGCCGGCGTGATCCACTGGTGCGGGGTACCATCGCTGATCCACGGGGAGATGCCGCCGTGGAGGTGGATCGTAGCGCGGTTGTCCTTGAAACAGCCGTGGTTGGTTCCCTTCGTGACGTCGCTGCACTCGGGGTTGCGCACCAAATCGTCGACGGTGCCATCATTCATCGGATCCATCATCGCCATGGGGCCCATGCCGGAACCCATGAGGGTGGAGTCGACGGGGAGGAACAGATTGCCGCCGGCATCCTTGGGCAGGAGATTGTAGAAGACGATCCTGACCGGCTTGTCCTTGGTCGCCGCGATGACCGGCCCCAGGTAGTGGGGGTTGTCCACCGCGATCGCCGGCGTACCGTCTGGCATCAGGGTCGGTACCGACGTGCCGTCGGGGAGATCGGTCATCAGAGGAATCTTCTTGTTCCAGGGAGCGTCGGCGTTGGCCGGGGTCTGGAGCTGCACGTACTCGCGGAGCAGCGTCCCTTGGGCGGGCAGGGATGAATTCATCCGCTCCCGGTGCTGGACGACTGCAATGACGTAGTAGTCGGCTTCATCGGCGAACCCGTTGGCCGTAGTGAAGGTCGTGGTGTCGGGCACCGCGAGCGGAATGTACTGACCCAGGTTGTTTGTGGCATCGGTGCAGTTACCCGCGGCCGGGGCCGTGACCCGCGGGTCGCACAGGCCCGGCAGCCCGTCCTGGAACTTTTTGATGCCGCCGGTAACGGTTGTCCTGTTGCAGGTCTCTCCTCCCGGGCACCCTGCATCGCTGATACAGGCGGTTGTCGTCGTAACTGAGCACGTCCCAGCCGGCAGCTGACTGAGCGCCCAGTTCGGGTAGGGGCCAAAGTAGTGGGGGATCTTCGTTTCATCCACGGCCTGGGCTGAAGGCGGGCCGATTCCCCAGAGGGCGGTCACCAGCATTGCCAGGCACGTGATGATCATAAATTTCTGCCTGCTCATAACTCCTCCTTTCTTCTTAACCTGCTGCATTCATTGGTTCCCGGCATCTATAGGCGTTGCGGATCACTTCGCGCTCTGTATCTGTTGCCTCTTCGCCTGGCCCTTTTTCTGTACCTCGCGCATCTTCTTGTCCCGCTCAAGCTTGGACTGCATGGCCTTCTTCGCGTTCTTGATTCCCTGCTGCTGCTTCGGCTTGTCTGAAGTCCCCGCCGGGGCGGCGTTCACCGCTGCAACAAGAAAAATGGACAGAAAAACCCCTGCTGCCAGTGCCACTAGTCGTTTCATAACCCTTACCCCCTTTCTCTTGAATGACTCGGTATTTATATAGGCCGCATCGATCACTTGATCGCGACAAGCTCGCCCTCAAAAACAAATTCACCCTGAATGATCCTTCACTGTCGTCACTTATTCTGCTCCGCATAAAGAAAAAGCCGGGCACCAAAGAGAATCCTTTGGCGGCCCGGCTGTCTTGCGGAGAAGACCCGTGGCTTTCCGTCACCTGCTCACACAGGTTTTGGCTTTATCCTGGATATCTGACTGTCGAGCCCCTCATGTGGTGAACTCAGGACAATGCGTTGTGTAATGTATAACGCACTGATTTGTAGCGGCTTGTCGGTACAATAGTGTTTGTTGTGTGAGTATCTTGTGGTGTTGGTTGTAGGTAATTTGTTTACATGGAAATAGCGGAGTGATTTCGGAGGGATGGCCTGTTGTGCGGGAGAATTCGGGCGGTGCGAGGCCGGATTGTTAGGTGAAAATAATTGCCGGAAAGGCTTCCGCTACATCAGCTTGTGCAGGATGGCATAACGGGTCAGGTCGGCGTTGCACTTCATTTCCATTTTTTGCAGGACCCTGACGCGGTAGGTGTTGACCGTCTTTATGCCGACCAGCAGTTCCTCGGCAATTTTCCTGGGGGTGACTCCCGCTGCAATCATGCGCATCACCTGGAATTCACGGTCTGAAAGGCGCTCATGCAGGGCGCCGTCGGAGTCTGAGCCGATCCGGGAGGCCAGCATCTCCGCCATGGAAGCGCTCACGTACTTCTTCCCCAGGGCGATTTTCTGCAGGGCCTCGATCAGTTCCTGCGAGGAGCTCCCCTTGGTCAGATAGCCGGAGGCGCCGGATTTCAGGGCGCGCAAGGCGTACTGATCTTCCGGGTGCATGCTCAGGATGAGCACCGGAAGCTTCGGCCTGATGCCTTTGATCTCAGTCAGGATTTCGAGCCCGCTGCGGCCGGGGAGGGAAATGTCGAGGATTACGAGGTCATAGTCATTGGTTCGCAGCTTTGCGAGCAATTCTGTACCGTCGGCCGCCTCATCGGTGACAGTCATGTTCGCGGTGCCGGCAATGACCTGCTTCAAACCCTCGCGAAAAATTCCATGGTCATCGGTGATGATGATTTTCAGCATGTGAGACATGTTCATCCTCCGGATGAGTTGATAGGGATGTGGACAATGACGACGGTTCCCGCCTGCAGCGAACGGCAGATTCGCACCCGCCCTCCCAGCGCAAAGGCCCGTTCCCGCATGCCGGTGATGCCGAGCGAACCGTTGTCGCGCACCTGTTCGGCGGTGATCCCGCGGCCGTTGTCCGTCACAATCAGAACGAGCCGGTCGTTTCTCTCCTCCAGGGAGACCCTGACGCGGGTGGCCCCCGAGTGGCGGATAACGTTGGTCAGGGCTTCCTGGAAGATGCGGAAAACCGCCGTCGCCAGATCCCTGCTGAAATTCGTCTCCAGCAGGAGAATGTCGTGCGAGCAGCCGATTCCGGTTCGTTTTTCGAACTCCCTGGCCTGCCATTCGATGGCTTCGGCAAGACCCAGTTCGTCGAGGATGGAAGGCCGAAGCTGGGTGGATATCCTCTGGACGGTACTGATCGCTCCGGCAATGAGCAGTTCCATGTCGGTGATCTTCTTCACCAGGTGCTGGTGGTCCCGGTATTCCTCCGCCAATGACGACACCCCCAGTTGGACCGTCGCCAGCACCTGCCCCAGTTCATCATGGATCTCCCGGCTGACGGCCGTCCGTTCCTCCTCCCGGGCCCTCTGCAGGTGGCCCGACAGGGAGCGGAGCCGCTCGCGGGAGGCCCGCAGCTCATCGGCCGCCTGTTTGCGGGCGGTGATGTTGCGCACCAGGGAAAGTCTCGCGGTGATGCCGTCGGTATTATGCAGCGGCGTATCGAATATCTCGTAGGTCTTTCCGGTCTTCTCCGAGAGCCACTCCCAGGTGTAGCTCTTCCCCGCGCAGACCTCGTCGAGTTGGCAGTCGGGGCAGGCGTCGGGCCGGCCGTGGAAGTATTCGAAGCACGTGCGCCCTGCAACGGGGCCGAACTCTTCGGTCAGGGCGGAGTTCGCGTATTCGATCTTGCGGTTCTGGCTGACGATGCAGACCCCTGCCGGGATGGCGTTGAGGATGTGCGTCAGCTTGTTCCGCTCGGCGGCCAGCTCCTTTTCGGCACGCCTGCGCTGGGCAAGGTGGAGGTTGACCGGCCGGAATACGAGGAGGATCAGCGCCGGGAAGAGAAGGGCCACCAGCATGAGCGAGTCGAGGATGTGGTGGATAGGGTGGTCAAGCAGGCCGAAATGTGAGAGTACGACCATGACGACGACTTCCGAAACGAAGACGGAAACGGCGACAGCCGCGATAAGAAGCACAGGGGAACAGTACAGCCGCTCGAGATGGTTGGACGATGTGTCGTTGGTGGGGGTGTCTTTCCGTGCCATGGTAGCTGTCCTCGTCAGGCCGTCCGTTCAGGACAATCCTAGCACAGCTCGGGCCAGAAGGAAGAAGGATCTGCTTTTCACTTGCCCAAGGGAACGGTATCCTGTATCTGAACGGATGTATCACCGCCCCTGCCGGGCGACTGGAGGAAACCCCATGACAAAAGACTATTCCCCCCACTACAGCGAAGACAACCTGAAGGCCAAGCTCGCCCGGTTCGCCCGGGTGGCGGGGCGGGAGCTGATCGAGAAGGTGCTGGTCCTCTACCACACCCTCCGGGCACCTTCGACGCCGAAATGGGCCCGCGCCGCCATTCTCGGCGCCCTCGGCTACTTCATCTCGCCCATCGACACTCTTCCTGATTTCATCCCCGGGGTCGGCTACACCGACGACCTGGCCGTCATCGCCGCGGCCCTCATAACGGTGGCAACCCACATAACCCCCGAGATCAAGGCCAAGGCCCGCGAGCAGGTGGTGAGGCTCTTCGGCGAGCCGACTGTCGAACTAAAGGTGGAGGCTCACGAGAGGGAGTGACCGGACAGATCAATGCAACCGCTTCCAGCGGCAAATGTTTGAGGGAGTGAGAAAAAACTCTCAATGTATCTCCGGTGGTGTCGATAAGTATTACTGATGACGCTTCTTAGTGGCGTTCAAAACCATTCCGGAGGCAGCACAATGAATTTGTTCAAAGCTCTCGGCATCAAGCGCAAGATCACCATGGGCAATCTCGTCATGCTCTTGCTTATCATTGCCCTTGGGGTGTTTTCCCTGTCGCAGCTGGCCGCAGTGAACAGGCAGGGGGAAGAGTTTTCCAGCAACCATCTCCCCACCATCGTCCTTCTCAAGGCCGCCGATGACGCCGTCGGGACCGCACGGCGCTCGGAACTCCAGTCGCTTATCGTTGCAAACGCCGACGACCTGGCGAAATACGAAAAACGCTTCAACGACAACCAGAAGCAGCTCAAAGAGATGCTGGAGTCCTACGGAAAGCTGAGAATGGACGATGGCGAGAAGAAGCAGATCGCCGCTTTCCAGGAAAAGGCAGCGCACTATTTTACCGATTCGGCAACAACCTTCGAACTGGTCAAGCAGGGGAAAGTCGCTGAAGGAAAACAGAATCTCTGGAACGTGAGCAAGAAAAGCTACGACGATGCCATGAAGGCAATCGAAGCTCTTACCGAGTACAACGTCAAGGAGGGTAAGGAGGCAGGCGCGGACATCGCGAAGGTCTACTCCAAGGCCCAGTATGGAGTCGCCGCCGTCCTCATCGCCTGCTTCGTGATCGGCATCATCCTGAGCAACCTCATGGCCGCAAGCATCTGCGGGCCAATCCGGCGCCTGGCAGACGACGCCGACAAGGTTGCCAAGGGGGACCTGAGCGTGGCCATCACGACAGACTCCCGTGATGAGGTCGGTCAACTGGCCACCGCCTTCGCCGCCATGGTGGAGAATCTGCGCTCCGTCATCGGCAAGGTGACCGACACCTCGACCCAGGTCTCATCGGCGGCAAACCAGCTCTTCAGCACCTCCGAGCAGATGGCCACGGGAGCCGAGGAGGTGGCCTCCCAGGCTTCCACGGTGGCAACCGCCTCGGAAGAGATGGCCGCCACCTCCGGAGACATCGCTCAGACCTGCCACCGGGCTGCCGACGCCTCCCACCATGCCACCAGCGCGGCCCAGACCGGGGCACAGGTGGTGGAAAAGACCGTTACCGTCATGGGGCGGATTGCCGAGCGGGTCAGGGCGACGGCGACGACCGTCGAGAGCCTGGGAACACGCAGTGATCAGATCGGGGCCATCGTCGGCACCATCGAAGACATCGCCGACCAGACGAACCTCCTGGCCCTCAACGCCGCCATCGAGGCGGCCCGCGCCGGTGAGCAGGGACGCGGCTTCGCGGTGGTTGCCGACGAGGTCAGGGCCCTGGCGGAGCGGACCACCCGGGCGACGAAAGAGATCAGCGCCATGATCAAGGCGATTCAGTCGGAAACCAGAGGAGCCGTGGCCGCCATGGAAGAGGGCGTTCACGAGGTCGAGTCGGGTACCGGCGAAGCGGGACGCTCCGGAGAAGCCCTCACCGAGATCCTCGACCAGATCAACGCGGTGGGTATGCAGGTGAGCCAGATTGCCACCGCCGCCGAGCAGCAGACCGCCACCACCAGCGAGATATCCAGCAACATCCAGCAGATTACCGAGGTGGTCCAGGTTACCGCCCGCGGAGCCCAGGAATCGGCCACGGCAGCCTCCCAGCTGGCCCGGCAGGCGGAGGAGCTCCAGCGGCTCGTCGCCCACTTCAAGGTGGCGTAGCGCAGAGCTTATCCGTTCACTCCCTCCCACGCCGTTTTGCCCGGCGCTCCCGGGCCGCCTCGCAGAGGCGCCGCTCCTCGTCGGTGCGGGGGTCCCAGGGTGGGACCTCCGCGGGTTTTCCTGATCCGTCCAGGGCCACCATGGTGAAGAACCCCCGGGCCGCCTCGCGGCTCTCCCCCGTGAAGACGTTCTCCGCTTCCACTACAACCGCCATGTCGATGGAGGTCCGCCCGGTGCAGACCACCCGGGCCTCCACCTTGACAACCTCCCCCAGCCGCACCGGCCGGATGAAGGCCATCTCCTCTGCCCCGGCGGTCACCACTTCGCACCGGGCGTAGCGCCAGGCGGTAATGGCAGCCGCCTTGTCCATGAGGCTCATGAGCACCCCGCCGAAGATGCTTCCTGCGGGGTTTGTGTCTTGCGGCAGCAGGGTCTCAATCAGGGTCCAGTCGCGGTTCATGGCGTGCCTCCTGCAGTATCCCGTCTTCCCCCCTCACACCAGCCGGTAACCCCCGTCCACACAGACCACCGACCCCGTGGTGTAGCCGTTCTTCATGAGGGCAATGACGGCCCCGGCCACGTCTTCGGGGCGGCCGATCCGGTGGGCCGGGAGCTGGGCCGCCAGGGAGTCGAACATCTTCTTCCGCTCGAAGGGGTTCATGCCGGCGTAGGCAGGGGTGTCGACGATCCCCGGGGAGACGGTGTTCACCCGAAGCGGGGCGAGCTCTACGGCGAGGCTGCGGCAGAGGGCTTCGATGGCTCCGTTGACGGCGGCGTAGGCCGAGAGCCCGGCCACCGGTTTTGCCGCCGCGACGCCGGAGAAAAACGTGATGGACCCCCCCTCCCTGATCCGCTGGGCACCGTAGCGGGCCGCGAAATACTGCCCCCAGAACTTGCTGTCGAATATCCGGCGGAAGGAGGGGGTGTCGAGCTCCAGGAACGCCCCGGTCACGCCGGTGGCCGCGGTGACGACCAGGTGGTCAAGTTCGCCGACCTTGGCGAAGAACCCCTTCACGGCGTGCTCCAGGGTAACATCGAGGGGGTGGGTATCCACCGGCTGGGGGATTTCGTCCGCGGCCCGCCGGAGCTTTTCCTCCGAGCGGCCGGCGATCACCACCTCAGCACCCTCGGCCGCCGCCATCTTCGCCACGGCGAGCCCCATGCCGGAGCTGCCCCCGATCACCACCACCTTTTTTTCGTTCAGTGACATGTCTCGCTCCTCTCTTTTCCCTGCTTCTCCAATTCCTCTTCCATCTCCAGTACCCGCAGGGTGATCTTCATGATCGAGTCGGGATTGAGGGAAATGGAATCGATCCCTTCTTTCACGAGGAAGGCGGCGAATTCCGGGTAGTCGCTGGGGGCCTGGCCGCAGATGCCGCTGTGGCGGCGGTTGCGCCGCGCCCCCTCCACCACCTGGGCGATGAGACGCATGACGCCGGGGTCCCGCTCGTCGAAGACATGGGCCACCAGGACCGAGTCCCGGTCGATGCCGAGGGTGAGCTGGGTCAGGTCGTTGGAGCCGATGGAGAAGCCGTCAAAGAGCTGCGAGAACTCGTCGATCAGGACCACGTTGTTGGGGATCTCGCACATGACGTAGACCTCGAGCCCGTTCTCACCCCGGACGAGGCCGTTTGTTGCCATCTCCGCCAGGACTTTCTCAGCTTCGATGATCCGCCGGCAGAAGGGGATCATGGGGATGACGTTGGTGAGCCCCATCTCGTCCCGCACCCGTTTCAGGGCCCGGCACTCCAGGGCGAACCCCTCCCGGTAGCGCTCGTCATAGTAACGCGACGCCCCCCGGAAGCCGATCATGGGGTTTTCCTCATGGGGCTCGAAGGCGCGTCCACCCAGGAGCGAGGCGTATTCGTTGGTCTTGAAGTCGCTCATGCGTACGATGACCGGTTTTGGGTAGAAGGCGGCGGCGATGGCGCCGATCCCTTCGGCCAGCTTCTCCACGAAGTAGGCGGGCGGGTCGGGGTAGCCGGCGGTGAGTCGTCCGATCTCGCGGCGGGACGCCTCGTCCTCCACCCGTTCCGGGTGGACCAGGGCCATGGGGTGGACCTTGATGTGGTTGGTGATGATGAACTCCATCCGGGCGAGCCCGACCCCGTCGTTGGGGATCTTGCAGAGGGAGAAGGCCTCCTCCGGGTTCCCCAGGTTCATCATGATCTTTGTCCGGGGGCGCCCCATGCCGGCCAGGTCCACCCGCTCCACCCGGAAGGGGAGGGTGCCGTCGTAGATCCTCCCCACATCCCCTTCGGCGCAGGATACCGTGATATCCCGGCCGGTGGCGATCCGCTCGGTGCCGTCGCCGGTGCCGACCACCGACGGGATGCCCAGCTCGCGGCTGACGATGGCGGCGTGGCAGGTGCGCCCCCCCTTGTTGGTGACGATGGCGGCGGCGGTCTTCATGACCGGCTCCCAGTCGGGGGTGGTGGTGTCGGCCACCAGAACCTCGCCGGGACGGAATTCGTTCAGCTTGTGAACGTCGAGGATGACCCTGGCCGGGCCGGCGGCGATCTTTTCGCCGACGCTGGTTCCCGTGGCCAGCACCTCGCCCTTGCGCTCCAGGAAATAGGTCTCCAGGAAGTTCAGCCGCTTCTGGGACTCCACCGTCTCGGGGCGGGCCTGGACGATGAAGAGATCGCCCGAGACGCCGTCCTTGGCCCACTCGATGTCCATGGGGATGGGATGGTTGGCCCGTTTCGAGTAGTGCTCCTCGATGATGATGGCCTGACGGGCCAGTTCCAGCACTTCGTCGTCGGCAAGGCAGTAGCGGCGCCGTTCCTCCTTCGGCACCTCCACGTTCTTTGTCAGATGCTTGGAGGTGCCGGTGCCGTAGATCATCTTGATCTTTTTCGAGCCGAGGGTGCGCCGGACGATGGGGCGGAACCCCTGGCGCAGGGTCGGCTTGAAGACGGTGAACTCGTCCGGGTTCACGGCCCCTTGGACCACGTTCTCCCCCAGCCCCCAGGCGCCGGTGACGAGGACCGTGTCCCGGAAGCCGGTTTCGGTGTCGAGGGTGAAGATGACGCCGCTGGAGGCCTTGTCCGACCGGACCATGGCCATGACGCCGATGGAGAGCCCCACCTTGAAGTGGTCGAATCCCTGGTCGATGCGGTAGGAGATGGCCCGGTCGGTGAAGAGGGAGGCGAAGCAGCGGCGGCAGGCGTCCAGGAGCTGCACCTCGCCCCGGATGTTCAGGTAGGTTTCCTGCTGCCCCGCGAAGGAGGCGGTGGGAAGGTCCTCGGCGGTGGCGGAGCTGCGGACCGCCACGGCGCAGTCCTCGCCATACTCGGCGCAGAGCTGGCGGTAGGCGGCCACGATCTCTACCGTCAGGTCGCTGGGGAGAGGGGCGCCGCAAATCAGCTCCCGGATACGGTGCCCCCGGAAGGCCAGGTCGTCAAGGTCCTCCTTGTGGAGTTTGGCCAGGGTTCGCCGCATGTCGTCCAGCACATCCGCCGACCGGATCAGGTGCCAGTAGGCTTCCGCTGTTATGGCGAAGCCGTTGGGGATTTTCACCCCCAGGGGGCGGAGCTCCCGGTACATCTCCCCTAGGGAGGCGTTCTTCCCCCCCACGAGGGGGACATCGTCGATGGTGATTTCGGAGAACCAACGGATGTAGGTGGTGGACATGGGGGAAACCTCCCTGTTTCCCCTCACCCCTGCCCCTCTCCCCAAGGGCGAGGGGGGAAACAAACCCTCTCCCTTGGGGAGAGGGTGGCCGTAGGCCGGGTGAGGGTGTTTTTCCTACCCGTTCAGCTTTGCAGCAATTTCCGCCACATACTTCCCCTGATAGCGTGCGCCGGCCAGTTCGTTCTCGCTGGGGAGCCGCTCGCCCTGGCCGCCGGCAATGGTTGACGCCCCGTAGGGGGAGCCGCCGGTGATCTCGTCGATCCGCATCTGGCCCGCAAAAGCGTAGGGAAGCCCCACGACCACCATCCCCTGGTGGAGGAGGAAGGTGTGGAAGGTGAGGATGGTGGACTCCTGGCCCCCGTGCTGGGTGGCTGAGCTGGTGAAGACACCCCCCGCCTTCCCCACGAGCGACCCCTTCACCCAGAGCCCGCCTGTGGCGTCCAGGAACTGGCGCATCTGGCCACACATATTGCCGAAGCGGGTTGGGGTGCCGAAGATGATGGCGTCGGCGGCGGACAGCTCATCCACAGTGCAGACGGGAATGTTGGCAAAGGCCTTCTGGGGTTCAACCGCCCCCATTTTCTCCAGGACGTCGGTCGGCAGGGTTTCGGGAACCCGGCGGAGCAGCGCCTCGGCGCCGGGGACTTCGCGGACCCCTTCGGCCACGGCCTCGGCCATCCGATGGATGTGGCCGTACATGGAGTAAAACGGAATGAGAACGTTCATGGAATACCCTCCTGTTGGTGTGGCGTGCAGGAAAAGGGTACCGCATTGCCGTCACGATGCAATCGGGAGGGGTGGGGAAGAATGAAAAAGGCGATGCCCGCTCCGGGGGGGGCGGGCATCCAATGCACGTGGAGAGAGGATCAGTCGCTGACTTGTTGCTGGAGTTTGCCGGACGTCTCCGGCGTATCCGTTGCCGCCTCCACCTCGCGAGGGGCGCGGGACTGCCAGCGGCCGAGAACCACCGACTGGACTGCCGCTGCAATGCCGAAAGAGAAGATGCCGATGACAAGGGGCATGCCGCGCATGAGCATGAGGTCGTGGAAGAAGACTTTCACCAGGGCCACCAGGGTTACGAGAATGGCGACGTTGCGCAGCTCCTTGTTTCGCCTGACAAAGGCCATGACCATGAGCCCCGCCGCCGCGGCGGTGATGATGACGGTCTGGGTGGTGAGGAACGCCGGTGATGCCGTGCCGCCGAAGGCGAGCCAGGCGCCGGAGCGCAGGGCGCAGAAGGCCGCTGCCAGTACTCCCATGAGGATGAGGGAGGCGGAAATATCCCGCCTGTCGAAGCGGGAGAAGAGCTTGGAATCCTGCGGGGGGCCGTGGGTACGGCACCAGTGGTGGTGGGCCATGGCGATGAGGGATACCAGCGCCGCTGCAACCGCCGCGACAATGGTGAGGGTTTCGGCGGGTTTCAGGTGGTGGAGCGCCAGAAAGGCAAAACAGGCGTACCCCTGGAGGAGGTACGAAACGGCCCGCACGCCGCCCCGCTGCCAGCGGTGAGCTATGAATGCCAGCCCGAAGGCCGTTGCGGCCAGAAGAACCGGCGGTATGGCGGCTTGGCTGAATGCCAGGGGAAGAGCCAGGGCCAGAAGCGCGCTCCCTGCCAGGGCGAAGGCGCTTGCCCCCCGGGCCTGCTCGGGAGACTGACCAGCAAGCCAGACACAGACTCCCAGGTGACCAAGGGCCGCTGCTATGCCGACCGCGCCGTAGAGCGCGAGACCTGTTCCCGTGGATGAAGCCACATACACCGCGGAGAGGAAGACCCAGACCGCATTGATGGTTGGCAGGGCCAGATCGAAGCGGGAAATCTTGTCTTGGCCGCTCTTCAGGATGCCGAGGAGCGCAGTGGCCACGAAGGTGACCATGAAGAGTGCGATGGTCGGCATGAACCAGGTGGCCGCCAGGGATGGCGGGACAGGGGAGGCGCCCCTGAGCGCGATGCCAAGTTTGGTTGCCCAGAGCACCTGCATGAAGAGGGTGACGGCCAGCAGAATCCAGCGCAGCCAGGAGCAGCGATGAAGCCGCGTGGCGAAGGTGCCGAGGAGGTTGGCCGTCAGGAGCAGCATGCCGAGCATCGGGAAGAAGGGGTTGGGGTAGTCGATGGCGGCGCCGGCCAGGCAGAGCCCGAGGGTGCCGACGATGACCGGGATGGCGACCCGGAAGACATGGCCGATGACGGCAGTGGCGATACCGGCGATGATCAGGACCCCGTAGGCAGGCATGGCGGGGAGGGAGTCGAAGCGGGCGTGGACCTCCAGGACAATGGTCGCCAGGAGCGCCGGGCCGCTGATGGCGAAGACCGGTGCCAGAGGGCTCTTTTTGAGGTACATGGCGCAGGCGACGCCGATCAGCAGTGCCGCGTACCCCATGCCGATGAACGAGCCGATCTGCTTGCCGACGACGCCGCTGTCGGTGAGGGTTCGGAGCGCCAGTGCCAGGACGAGCACGAAGCAGAGGGTGGAGAGGCGGGGGAGGAGGGACTTCTCACCGGCCCAGGAGAGGATTTCCTCGGAGGCGGATTCGGGCTCCGTGGAAAAGATCGGCCTCGGTTTGGACGGGGTCCGGGCAACTGGCGGTGATGCCATTCCCAGCTGTACCGACATTTCCTCTACGCGTACCGTGAGGTTTCGAAGCTCCGAGGTCAACTCCTCGACCCGTGCTTCCAGAAACGAGACTCGATCCGACATGCTGCAACCTCCTTGAGATGCTGAGTGGAGGAAAAGGGAGCCTCGCAAGATGACGCGGTATGAGTTTGAGGGGATTGCGCTGCGAGCTAAAACATTATTTACGATTTGCTGAATTTAATTAGTGTTAGCAAAGTGTAATATGCCGGTTATACTGGGTTTTTACGAGTATAACGTTTTTTTATTCTAAGGCAAGAATTAAGTGCGGAGAGGATTTCCGCCGGGTCAGCGGCCCGAGGCGCAGCGGCTGATGGGGTGGGGTTTTGAACGGCGGGGACGCTCCGTTTCGCCGGTCAGGAGGCCGGTGGCTACCAGGTAGCCGTAGGTGAGGGAGAGCATGTCAGCCACGTCCCCCATGGTGAGGTTTATCCGTGTGTACTTGCGGTTCAGTTCCCTGAGGTAGCAGAGGTGGTCTCCCCCATCCTCGATTATCCGCTCAAGGGTCTGGCCGCCGCGTCGTATCCGGGCGAGCCCCATGGTTCCCCCCCGGTGGAAGGTGGTGGTGTCCTCCACGGTCTGCATGAGGCGGGAGAGGGTGGCGAAGGAGGCCGATGTGAAACAGCCGGTACGCTCGATGGTATCCAGGTAGGTCGGAACGCCACAGGCAAAGAGCGAAGGGAGGCCTGCCACGGCTTCGCCAATTACTCCGCCTGCCCCGTAGCGGTGCCGTGACCACCGGCCGTTGGTGGCATCTTTGCCCAGGGTGGAAAAATACTGATGGGCGGTGGATTGCACGGCACTGCGCAGGAGGGATTCGTCATCGCAGTCGGCGTGCCAGCGGGAAATGAGAAGGAGGCCGCTCAGGAAGATGTACCCCTTGTGGGTGTTGGTCCCCAGTTCGTCGAACATGGCCTCCTCGGCGCGCCGGCCGATGGCCGCCTGGCAGTGGAAGTGCTCGCCATCGGCCAGGGACCGGATCAGCTCGGCCAGGTAATCGGCCACGATGTGGAGGGAACGCTCCATCTTCGCCAGGTTCAGGTCGGGGTGGGAACCGCAGTCGGCGAGATCCACGAGGCCCGGTTTCGGCGTGAGGTACAGCCCCATGGCGGCACCTTTGACGAGGGCCTGGGCAAACCGTTCGATCTCGAAAATGCGTGAGGAGTTCATGGTCCCTCCCGGGCTCGGATGGGGGAATTGTTCGGGCAGACAGGCAGTGGACCCATAGTAACACGGGTTGTGCATGAAAGGATAATGTGTATACGCCAATATTGGGGTTCAGGTACAGCCGGTAACGGTATTCCCTCCGGCGGCCTTGGCAGCGTCAAGGGCTGAAAGGGCGGCTGTTACCAGGGAGTGGCTGCTGGCGCCGGTGGTCGCTTCGGCAACGCCCACCGAGATGGTGAGGGGAGGGAGCATGCGGCCGTCATGGATGTCGATGACGGTGTTGGTGAGCCGCTGGCGGAGGCGCTCGGCGATGGCTCGGGCCGTGGCGCCGCCGGTGTCGGGGAGGAGGATGGCGAAGGTGTCGCCGCCGTAGCGGGCCACCACCTCGGTGGGGCGGAGGTAGTTCCGCAGTGCCTTTGCCACGGCATGGAGCGCCCGGTCGCCGCCGATGCGGCCGTGCTCATCGTTGAAGGCGCGGAAGTGGTCGATGTCGATCATCATGAGGGAGAGGGGCTTGCCGCTGGCAATGGCGCGGCTTACCTGGCGCTCCAGCACCCCTTCCAGCCAGCGGCGGGTCTGGAAGCCCGTGAGGGGGTCGACGATGCTCTGGTCGTGGAGGGCATATTCGCGCACCGTCCCCGCAAAGTTCTCGCGGCTCTGGTCGTGGCGTCGCCGCAGGAGGATGCCGAGGAGGTTGCAGGCGGCGGCGTGGGAGGCCTGGGCCAGTGCCCATATGAGGTCTTCCTCCATGAACAGGATGCGGCATGCCTCGGTGGCCACCAGCAGGCAAGGGACGCCCGGCTCTCCGGCGGAGAAGGTTTCGCCGATGATGTCCCCCGGTTCCAGAAAGAGGGGATCGTCGGTTTCCCGCACGTCATAGTGGAGGGCAAGCCGCCCCGAAAGGAGCACCGACAGGCTGCGGTCCAGGGGGCCGGCCGGCTCGAACCGCTCGCCCCGCGGAAGCTCCTGTGCCGTGCAGTGGGCAAGGATCCCCTCGATGCACTCCAGGGGAACGAAGCGGAAGAGGGGAACCGCGTCCAGTTCGGCGGCGCTGAAGGGAGAGTTGTGGGTCATGGCTCAGTAGCCCCTCGCCACCACGTCAAGGTGACCGTCGTTGGGGCAGAAGATGAGGCCGTGAATCGGCACGTCCTTGGGTATGAGAGGATTCTGGCGGAGAACGGAGACGACCCGAGCCACGTTTTCCTCAGGGCAGGAGAAGGCCCCCATCCACTGGGCCAGGTCGGGCACCTGTGTTGCGATGACTGCGGGGTCCACACCCCGCGTCACCATCCGTTCTTTCAGGGCCTCGGCGTCGACGGTGGCCATGCCGCAGTCCTGGTGCCCGATCACGAAGATCTCCTCCACGCCGAGCATGAAAATGGCCGCCACGAGGCTCCTGACCACGCCGCCGCTCAGGGGGTCGACGATGGTGTTGCCGGCGTTCTTGATGACCTTGGCGTCACCCCGCTTGATTCCCATGGCCGGTTCCAGGAAGTCAACAAGCCGGGTATCCATGCAGGTGAAGATGGCGAACTGCTTCTTCGGGTTTTTGGGGAGGGGAGGGAACGCCCCGGGGCGGACGTACTTCCTGTTTGCTTCGAGGATCGTGTCGAGCAGGGTCATCGTTGCACCTCGCATATTCGCATGGTTTAGGCGTGCACTATTTAACCCGGCCGTGGTATTCCCTGTCAACCGTTTTCAGCCTCCCTGAGGAGACGGTCCTTTCCATTTTGAGCGGTGGAGTAATCTCTTGCGGATGACGGTGGTGCCTTACCACCCCGTCGCAATGAGCGCCACCCCTGCCACCATGAGGAGGGCGCCGGGGAGGCGGTGGCGGATGCCCGGCTCCCGGAAAAGGAGGTGGCCGTAGAGGACGCCCATGAGGAGGCTCGTCCGCTTCACGGCGATCATGTAGGCGACGTTGGTGAGGCTGACGGCGGTCATGTGGGAGAGAAACATCACTCCGTAGAGAAGGCCGGGGAGCGCGGCTGCCCGGAGGATGCCGCTCTTGGCCATTGACTTCAGCTCCCGCCGCCCTCCCCAGAGAGCGACCGGCGTGAGGAGGAGGGTGAGGGCCGGCAGGTAGCAGAGGGAGAAGAAGAGGGGGGCCGAGGCGGTGACCGCCTTCTTGCCGAGGGTGGAGGTCACACTGTAGATGAGCGCCACGCCGATCATGCAGAGGGAGCCCGGCTCGTGGCGAATGGCGCGCAGGGGGGCCAGAAGTCCCTTTCCCCCTTCGTTCAGGTTGAGGACGTAGCTCCCGGCAGCCACGAGGATGATGCCGGCGCCTCCCACGGGGGTGATCCGTTCGCCCAGCAGCAGATAGGGGATCACCAGGAGAAAGACTGGCGTCAGCGCCAGAAACGGGAGGGTAAGGCTGAGGGGGGAGAGCCTGAGCGCCCGCACATAGAGGAGCGCGGCAAGGGCTTCCAGCGGCAGGGCCATGAGGGATGCGGTGAAGAAGTCCCGCGACAGGGGGGGCACCGTCACGAAGGGGAGTGCGGCAAAGAGGAGCGGCAGGGCGAAGAGGAGCCGCAGCCAGAGGACCAGGTATTCGTTATGGCTTGCCAGCGCCCGCTTGGCAAGGGCGTCGCTCGTGGCGAGGGCGAAGGCGCACAACAGCGTCAGGGGGAGCCAGAGGGATTCCATCCGTTATTTTTTTGCGTCTATCCCATAGCTCTTCATCTTCCGGTACAGATTGCTCCGCTCCAGCTCAATGGCCTCGGCGGTCCGGGAGATATTCCAGCCGTGCTCTTCCAGCTTATGGATGATGAACTCCCGCTCGAACTCCTCCCGGGCCTCCCTGAGGGAGTGGAGCTCCTGGGCGCTCCCGGCCCGGTGCTCCACTTCGCGGCCGGCTGCAGCGCCGCCGATGGAGTCGGGAACCTGGTCGGGGGTGATGACCTTTCCCGGCGTCATGATGACGAGCCGCTCGATGATGTTGCGCAGTTCCCGCACGTTCCCGGGCCAGTCGTACCCCTTGAGAAGCTCCACCGCCTCGGGGAGCATCCGCTTGCGCTCCTGCCCCTCCCGCTGGGCAAAGATTATGAGGAAGTGCTCCACCAGGAGCGGGATGTCGTCCCGGCGCTCCCGGAGCGGCGGCACCGTGAAGGGGACCACGTTGAGGCGGTAAAAGAGGTCCTCCCGGAAGTTTCCCGCCCGGATCTCCTCGGGGAGGTCCTTGTTGGTGGCGGCCACTACCCGTACGTCCACCTCGATGGTCCTGGTCCCCCCCACACGCTCGAAGGTCCGCTCCTGGAGGATGCGGAGCACCTTGGCCTGGGTCTTCAGCGACATGTCGCCGATCTCGTCCAGGAAGATGGTGCCGCCGTCGGCCAGGTCGAATTTCCCCTTCTTCTGGGCCACGGCGCCGGTGAAGGCACCCTTTTCGTGGCCGAAGAGCTCGCTCTCGATGAGCTCCTCGGGGATGGCGGCGCAGTTGATCTCGACGAAGGGCTTCTCCCGCCGGGGACTCCAGTGGTGGATGGCCCGGGCCACCAGCTCCTTGCCGGTGCCGTTCTCGCCGGTGATGAGAACCGAGGCGTTGGTGACTGCCACGCGCCTGACCTGCTCCTGGAGCTGGAGAATGACCGGGGTTTTCCCCACCATGTCGTGTCCCTTGAAGGCCACGGTGCGCAGGGTGTCGTTCTCGGCCTTCAGGCGTCCCACGTCGAGGCCGTTTTTCACGGTGACCAGGACCTTTTCCAGGGAGAGGGGTTTCTCGATGAAGTCGTAGGCCCCCAGCTTGGTGGATTTCACCGCCGTTTCGATGGTGCCGTGGCCCGACATCATCACCACGGTGAGGAGGGGGTGGAACTCCTTGAGCCGCTGGAGCGTTTCGAGACCGTCGAGCCGCGGCATCCAGATGTCGAGCAGGACCAGGTCCGGGCGCTCCTTTTTTACCGCTTCGAGGGCTTCAAGCCCGTCCTTGGCAAAGACGGGGCGGTACCCCTCGTCCTCGAGGATGCCGGCCAGGGCCGTGCGGATGTTCTTCTCGTCGTCGACGACGAGTATCGTTTCGTTCATTTTGTGATCCTTTAGCTATTATTCCCCTCACCCGGCCTTCGGCCACCCTCTCCCGCGGGGAGAGGGTTTAAGATTCCCCTCGCCCTGAGGGAGGGGGGCGGGGGTGAGGGGGGATTAGGCCGTTACCGGCAGTTCGATGATGAACTTCGTCCCCCGGGGCGCATTGTCCCGCACGCGGATGAAGCCGTTGTGGTCGGTGATGATGGTGTTGACGATGGCGAGCCCCAGGCCGGTCCCCGACTTCTTGGTGGAGAAGTAGGGTTCGAAGAGGCGCGGCTTGTCTTCGGGGGCGATGCCGTGCCCCGAGTCGGCAAGGGTCACCACCGCCATTTTCAGCTCCGGATCGAAGCGGCTTTCGATCACGATGTGCCCCTCCCCCCCGACGGCTGCCACGGCGTTGTCCAGCAGGTTGATGAAAACCCGCTTGATCTGGTCCCGGTCGAGCTGGAGCAGAGGCAGTCGCGGGTCCTCGCGGAAACCGAACGCAATGGTGCGGTGTCCCTCCCGGAAGAGGGTGAGGGCCTCGCGGATGATGCCGTTCAGGTCGTTGGGGGTCGGATTGGCGGCCGGCATCCGGGCGAAGTTGGAGAATTCGTCCACGAGGGTCTTCAGCTCATCCACCGATTTGACGATCATGGCGGTGCATTCGTCGAAGATGGTGTCTTCTGAGCCGAAGCGGGGGAGGTAGCGCTTACGCAGCCGCTGGGCCGAGAGCTTGATCGGCGTCAGGGGGTTTTTGATCTCGTGGGCGATGCGCCGGGCCACTTCCCGCCAGGCCGCCATCCGCTGGGCCTTGATGAGCTGGGTCAGGTCATCGAAGACCACCACCGTTCCCAGGAACTCGCCACTCTCATCCCGCAGCATGGTCAGGTTGAAGAGGAGCGTCGCCCTGGTGTCGCGGACGGGGAGGGTCACCTGACGGCTGATGGTGTCCTGCTTCGCCATCACCATGTCCCGCAGGATCCCCTTGATGGTGTCGAGCTGCTCGTGCTTGAGGACTTCCCGGAAGTTCTTTCCCACCACGTCGCGGGGGGGGATCTGGAGGAGCTCCTCCGCCGACTTGTTGATGGTGGTGACCATGCCGTGCCGGTCCACGGAGATGACGCCGGCTGCCACGTTCCGCAGCACGGTCTCCATGTAGCGGCGCCGCTCGTCCAGTTCCTGGTTGCTCCTGACAAGCTCCACGTTGGTCTGGCGCAGGGCCTGCTGGTGGCTGCGCAGGTCTCCGGTCATCTTGTTGAAGGCGGCCACGAGCATCCCGAATTCGTCGCTCGATCGCTGTCCCAGCTGCACATCCAGGTTCCCCTCGGCCACCTGTCGGGTCGCCTCGGCCAGTTCCTTGATAGGGGTCGTGAGGGTGTTGGCCAGGTAGATGCCGAACCAGACCGCCAGAAAGACAATCACCATGGTGATGAGAAAGAGGGTCAGGATGTACCCCGAGCGGATCGGGTTCTTGAGGATCTTGAGCTGCCGAAACTCCTCGTACGAGCTGGTGATCTCCCGCATCTTCTCCACGAGGGAGTAGGGGACGAAGTAGTTCACCACCACCACGCCCACCACCTCGTCGGCCCGGTAGGTGGAATAGATGGGCATGATGCCGCGGATGAGATCGGCCTTTCCCACGGTGTTCACCCGGGTGAGCTCCTTGCCGTTGAGACCTGCCTTGATGTCCTCGGAGGAGGGGTTCGTGAATTCCCCCAGGGGGACGCTGGGGTTGGACGACCGCACGAGCTCCTCGTTCTGGGAGGAGTAGACCTCCACGATGCCAAGGTTGTACTCCTGCTGCTTCTTGCGGACCAGTTCCCGGAGATGGGGAAGGTTTTCCTCGTTCAGCAGCCGCTCGTCCCGGATGGTGGTGCTGATCTGACGGCCGTAATAGAGGGCGTTGGCGGCCGAATTCTTGTAGTAGGTCTGGGCCACCTCCAGGGATTCGGCAAGGGAGTTCTCGATCCGGGTATTGAACCAGTTGCGGATGCTCTGGTTCACATAGGTGGCCGACACGACAAAAAGGAGCATTGTCGGCACCAGTGACAGCCCCATGAAGGCGATGACAAGCTTGGTCTGGAGGTTGGCCCCCAGGGCCTTGCTTCGTCGCTCCATGAGGAGCTTCGCCACGTTGCGGAAGACCAGGTAGATGAGGAGGATGATGAGGAGGATGATGATGTTGATGATGCCGAAGATGAGGATGTTGCTCCCCATGGGGACATCGGAGCTGATGCGGGAAAGGTGGACTTCGACCCGGGTCAGGACGAGAATCAGCAGCACCGAAACGGCGATGATGATCGCTTCGCGCCGTCGCTTCTTTCTCTCCTGCTCCGTGGGGGGAATGATGTCTGTCTGGTGGTTACGGTTTGAATCCATTGATACGCAGTCCTTGGTGTAGCGAAAATGCAACAGGGTCACTTTATACCAAATGGGGAGAATAATGCAAGGAGGGGGTGGAGGCGCGAGGAAGCTCTGTACAAAAGAAAAGAGAGGCACCGGCGATTATTGGCGATACCTCTCTTTTCTCGTTTCCGGCGCGAATTTTCCCTACGGCGCCTTGATCTCCTCGCTCTTGGACCGGAGCTTTTTCAGGAGGGCGGGGTAGCCGTCGTTGGTGACGATCTTGTTGAACTGGCCCCGGTAGTTGGAGACGAGGCTCACCCCCTCGATCACCACGTCATAGGCCATCCACTTCCCCCCTTTTTTCATGAGGCGGTAGTCAAGGGAATACTCGTCGCGCTTGGCGGTGACCACCTTGGACTTTACCTCGGCGTACTCACCGTCGATCCGTTCGTTGAGGTAGACAATCTTCTCCTGGTTGTAGGACTCGATCTTGTCGGCATAGGAGTTTTCCAGGAGCGTCTCGAAGAGTGCCGTGAACTCCTTCTTCTCGGCGGCGCTCCGGTCCCGCCAGTGGCGGGCCATGGAACGCTGGGCCATCTCACCGTAGTCAAAGACGGCGCCGATGGCCTTTTTCAGTTCCTGGCGGCGCTTCTTCTCGTTCTGGGGTTTCTTCATCTCCTTGTCGGCGACGATCCGGACCACCTCGTCCACGGTCTTTCTGACCGTCTCGGTGGGGCTTCCCTGGGCGAAGACCGGTCCGCCCAGGGCGAGCGTTATGAAGAGGATGGGAAGGGCAAACCATTTCATAAATCATGTTCCTCCATAGATTGATCGTTCTAACGGCATCAGGAATAACACGGAGCAACGGAGCAACGGAGAAATCAATGCATTAATCCAATATCCTGCCTGACTTTCAGGGGGTGCTCGGAAATTGAAAAGAACGAATTTTCTTCTCAGATTTTGCTCCGTTGCTCAGTTGCTCCGTGTTTCAAATGCTTTTCCTGGTTTATTTCTCCAGCGGCAGTGCGCCGACGGCATAGTCCAGGTTGGCCTTGGACATCTTCTGGTTGTAAATGGACTGGAAGTAGCCCCCTCTCATCCGGGCGTAGTTCTGGAGTCCGTCGAAAAGCTCCTTGCCCGGGCCGACGCCGAAGTCGAAGTTGGCCATGGCGGAGACGATCCACTTCTTGGCATTGGTGTAGGCGTCCCGGGTGGCGTCGATGCTCTTCTCCGACTCCTTCAGGTCGAGCCAGGCCTTTTTCACCTGGAGGGGGATGTTGTTCTCGGCGTAGGCCTTGGTGGAGAGGAGCCGGTTGTACTGGGCCCGCTCACCGGCTACCTTTGAGCCGGTGATGCCGAAATCGAGCTTCCACTTGACCCCCAGGGCGATCCCCGACCAGAAGTGGTTGAATTCGTCGGTGATGAATGGGTTGTCGATGCGGCTCCGTTCCGGCGAATAGGCCCCCGACAGGAGCCCCGCCAGGAAGATGTCGGGGTAGTAGGCGGCCTTTGCCGCCTCCACCAGGGCCTCCCGCGCCTTGAGCCCCTCCTTGAGCTGCTTGAACTCGGGGCGCTTGGCCCGGGCCTCGTCGATGTAAACGGGGAGGTCCTCCACGGTTTCCTCATCGGGGACGAGGCGCTCGGTGGCGACGTCGATCTGTGCCTCGGGCGGCAGGCCGATGCGGGTGCGGAGGGCCGAGAGGGCCAGGGTTTCTCCCTTGTCGGCCTCGGCCAGGTACTTCCCCACCTCGCCGTTGAAGGCGTCCAGCTTGTAGATGTCCAGTTCATCCACATTGGGGGAGGCCTTGTCCAAGAGCTCCTGGGCCTTCGTGCGGGCCTTGTCCAGGTTCTCCCGCACTTCCTTGACCACTTCCTTCAACTCCCGGGCCAACAACACCCCGTAGTAGTACTCCTTGGTCTGGAGGGCCACCTCGTTACGCCGCTGGTCCTTTTTGGCCCGGTCCACCTCGATGCCGTGGGTGGCCGCCTTCATGCTCTCGCTGATCTTGCCGAAGGTGTAGAGGGGCTGGACCAGGGTCGCGTCGGCCCGGGCGAACCAGGTGAAGGAGTCGGTGTCGTTGACCCCGTCGGGCGACGAGATCTGATTGCCCCGGGCCTCGGGGACCGGCCCGACGAGGCCCCGCATCTCGATCTGCGGGAACCGGTACCCCTTGGCCTCATCGAGCCGGGACTGGGCCAACTCGATGTCGGCCTGGGATTCCCCCAGCTCCGGCGCCGTGGCCAGGGCCCCCCGGATGCATTCGTCGAGGCTGAAGGTTTTCGTTGCCGTTTCCGGTTCGGCTGCCAGGACCCCCGACAGGGGAAGGGCCGTCAGACAGCATGCCAGTGCCACTGTGCGAAGCGTTCTCATGAAAGTTCCTCCTTCGGATGCAAATGAACCCGAAACAACGACGGGAATAACACGGAGCAACGGAGCAACGGAGAAAACCAAAGTTTCCCCCTGAATTCTAGACGTAATGCGTAAAAAGTGCTGAAAAATGTTTTTCTCTGATTTTGCTCCGTGTGCTCCGTTGCTCCGTGTTGAAAGATGTTTTCTGAATATAGTCACTCCACCTTGCCGTGGATGTACTTGCTCAGGAGCTCCTCCAGGTCCACGGCTGACTCAGTCTCCCTGATCCTGCCGCCGCCGGCCAGCATTTTTTCAGAGCCGCCCGGCTTCAGCTTGATGAACTTGTCGCCGATGATGCCGCTGGTGCGGACCGAGGCGATGACATCCTCCTGGAGCTTCACCCCGTTGGCGATCCGCAGATAGACCCGGGCCCGGTCATGGTACTTCGGATCGAGGTCGATCCGGTCGACCCGGCCGATTTCCACTCCGGCAATTTCCACCGCGGCCCCCTTCTTGAGCCCCGACACCGAGTCGAATTCGGCGTAGACCTCGTAGTGGTTCCCGCCGACCAGTTCCATCTTCCCCAGCTTCACCGACAGCCAGGCGAGGCAGAGAATGCCGATGGCGACGAAGACACCGACGATCAGTTCGAGCGTAATTTTTTTCATGACATCACCCGTTTCAGATGAACTGGATTGGGCCTTCAAGGCTGCCGCTGATGAACTGCCGCACCACCGGATGCTCCGAGCGCTGGATAGCCTCCGGCGTATCGGTGGCGATGATCTTTCCCTTGTAGAGCATTGCCACGCAGTCCGAGATGTCGAAAATCTCCGGAATCTCGTGGGAGACGATCACCGCCGTGTAGCCGTACCGCTCGTGGGTCTCCCTGATGAGCTGGTGGATGGCCCGGCAGATGATCGGGTCGAGGCCCGTGGTCGGCTCGTCGAAGAGGATGATTCGGGGGTTCAGCAAGAGCGCCCGGGCAAGCCCCACCCGCTTTTTCATCCCCCCCGACAGCTCGTCGGGGTACTTTTTGTCGATTCCCTTGAGCCCCACGTTCTCCAGGGCGTCGTGGACCCGGTCGCTGATCTCGGCCCGGGTGAGCCGGGTCTTCTCCTCCAGGGGGAAGGCCACGTTCTCGAAGACCGTCATGGAGTCGAAGAGGGCCGCGTTCTGAAAGAGCATGCCGAACTTCTCCCAGACCCGGTTCATCTCGAACCGGCGCATGGCGGTGATGTTGTCCCCCTCCACGTGGACCTGGCCCCGGTCGGGCCTCATGAGTCCGATCATGTGCTTCAGGAGCACGCTCTTCCCCTCGCCGCTGGGGCCGATCACCGCCGTGATCTTTCCGGGGGGGATCTCAAGGGAGAGGCCGTCCAGCACCACCTGGGAGTCGAAAGACTTATAGACATCAATAAGTTTGATCATAAATCACAGCATCACCGACGTGAGGAAGTAGTCCCAGACCAGCACCAGCACCGACGACATGACCACCGCCTCGGTGGTGGCCCGCGAGACCCCTTCGGCGCCATGGCCGGCGTGGTACCCCTTGTAGCAGCAGACCCAGGCGACAATGCCGCCGAAGGAGATGGATTTCACGATCCCCGACCAGACGTCCTTCCACTCCACGCTCCGCTCCATCTCGTGGAAGTAGGCCCCGGGGTTCACCCCCAGGAGCTTCACCCCCACCACGTAGCCGCCGTAGATACCCACCACGTCGAAGATGGCGCACAGAAGCGGCACGGCCACCAGAGCTCCGATGATCTTTGGCGAGACCAGATACTTGAACGGCTCCAGGGCCATGGTCTTCAGGGCGTCGATCTGTTCGGTGATCTTCTTGATGCCGATCTCGGCGGTGATGGCGCTCCCGGCCCGCCCCACCACCATAAGAGCCGTGAGGACTGGCCCCAGCTCACGTATCAGGGAGAGGGCAACCGCCGAGCCGAGCATCCCCTCGGAGCCGAACTTGGCCAGGCTGTAGTACCCCTGGAGCCCCAGGACCATGCCGGTGAAGGCGGCGGTGAGAACGATGACGAAGAGGGATTTTACACCGATGAAGTGGATCTGCTTGAAGACGTGGATCGGCTTGCCGGGCCTGATAATGATGTTTACGAGGGCCATGACGAGAAAAATCAGCATCCGGCCCATTTCCCGGAAGATGGAGATGGCCACGGCGCCCAGTTTTTCAAGGAAGGTGCGGAACACGGATCTCTCCCGGCAGAATTGGTTGGTGAGAGAAAGTATAGGTGAAGAATTGCTTATGTAAAGGCGGCTGGAAGGGAGCGAGGGAGCGTTTATCTATCTCGCTCCCCCGCTCCCACACTCAGAGGATAAAATCCGTGGAGAGGAAGTTGGAGCGGTGCTCCCGGACGATGTCGGCGATGATCTCCTTGTTCAGGTCGATCTCCTTGGCCGCCACCAGGGTCCGGATGGAGAAGGAGCGCAGGGCGTCCGAGACCGACAGGGTTCCCACCGCCGAGTCCTTTCGACCGGTGAAGGGAAAGATGTCGGGGCCCCGCTGGCACTGGCAGTTGATGTTCACCCGGGAGACCTGATTCACGAGATGGTCCATGAGACCCGCTAGGGTCTGGGGGTCGCGGCCGAAGATGCTCACCTGCTGGCCGTAGTCCGACTCCTCGATGGCGCGGATGGGGACGTTGACGTCGGAGAAGGGGACCACCGGCACGATGGGGCCGAACTGCTCCTCGGCGTAGAGGCGCATCGTCGGGGTCACCGGGTAGACCACGGCCGGGGAGAAGAAGGAGCCGGTTGCTATTCCGCCGCCGTCATTGACGACATGTGCGCCGTGCCTGCGGGCGTCCTCCAGCAAATCCGAGAGATAGACCGTCTTCCCCGGTTCGGGGAGGGGGGTGATCATCACGCCGGGCTCCCACGGCATCCCGCAACCGACCGTGGCGAGAGCCCGGGAGAAGAGGGCCAGGAAGTGATCGACCACCGACTCGTGGACGAAGATGATCTTGAGGGCGGTGCAGCGCTGGCCGTTGAAGGAGAGGCTCCCGGCGATGCACTCCTCCACCGCCAGGTTCAGGTCGGCGTCATGGAGTACGATGGCCGGGTTCTTGGCCTCGAGCCCCAGGACCGTCCGGAGCCGATGGGGCTTCGGGTGCCCCTTGTGGAGGGCGTTGGCCGCGGGGCTCGTGCCGATGAAGGCGAGCACATCCACCTTCCCCGAGGCCATGAGCGGGGGGGTGACGGTGCGGCCGGCGCCGAAGAGGGTGTTCACCACGCCGGGGGGGAACGAGTCCCGGAAGGCTTCAAGCAGGGGCGCAAAGAGGAGGACCCCGTGGCGCGGCGGCTTCAGGAGCACCGTGTTCCCCATGATGAGGGCCGGGATGAGGGTGGTGAAGGTTTCGTTCAGGGGATAGTTGTAGGGACCCATGCAGAGGGCCACGCCGAGGGGGGCGCGGCGGATCTGCCCGATGATCCCCTCGTGGATGACGAAGCGGGAGGAGACCCGGTCCAGATCCTTGAGGGCGTCGATGGTGTCGGCAATGTAAGCGATGGTCCGGTCAAACTCCTTGGCGGCGTCCTTCTCGGCCTTGCCGATCTCCCACATGAGGAGCCGAACCACCTCGTTCCGCCGCTCCTTCATCCGGGCCGCAAACCGCTGCACGTGGCCGATGCGGTTGGCCACGGTCATGGTGGGCCAATCCCCCCTGCCGTTGTCATAGGTTGCCACTGCCGCGTCCAAGGCCGCCAGGGCGTCGGCTTCTCCCATGAGGGGAAAGCTCCCGATCCTGACCCGCTCGGGGCCTGCCGGGGTTCGGACGCAGACCGGTGAGAAGACCTCCTGGGCCGGCCCCTCCCATTGACGCAGTTCCCCCGCAACGAGGTAGGTCCGCAGTTCCACCGGGGCCGGGAGTTGGTGCTGGGCGGGGATATCCTCCGGGGCGGGGAAAAGCGTTGCGATCTTCTCACTGATGGTCATGGTAAGTTTCCTCCACGTCTGAAAACAACGAGAAAAGAGTAATACACCCTATCCGATAATCAAGGGATGAAAGGGCAATGGGGAGCCTTGCGGGAAATTTCTCCATGATCTGGTAAAGTTACAGCAGACGTTGGAAACCGCCTCCGGGCGGTGAGAGGGGAGGAGAGTCATGGGGGGAATCAGAGGTTTCGTTTGGGTGGTGGTCGCACTGGTCGGTGGCCTGCTGGGCGTATCGACGGCAGATGCCGCGGTGAAGGGGAAGGTAGTCGAGTACCGCGACGGCGGGGTGACCATGAAAGGATATCTCGCCTGGAACGATGCGGTAAAGGGGAGGCGTCCCGGCGTGCTCGTGGTGCACGAGTGGTGGGGGCACAACGAATACGCCCGCAAGCGGGCACGGATGCTGGCGGAGATGGGGTACGCGGCCCTGGCGGTCGATATGTACGGCGAGGGGAAGCAGGCTGACCACCCCGACGATGCCGGCGCGTTCTCCTCCGCGGTGATGAAAAATATGGACATCATGACCGCGCGCTTCACGTCGGCGATGGAATACCTCAGAAAACAGCCCACCGTCGATGCCGGCCGTATCGGCGCCATCGGCTACTGCTTCGGCGGTGCGGTTGTGCTGAACATGGCCCGTCAGGGCCTTGACCTCAAGGGGGTAGCCAGCTTCCATGGAAGCCTCGCCTCGGCAAAGCCGGCCGAGCCGGGTGCCGTCAAGGCGAAGGTCCTGGTCCTCAATGGCGGGGCAGACACGTTCATCACCCCCGAACAGGTGGGCGCCTTTGCTACCGAGATGGCCCGCGCCGGTGCCGACTTCCGGTTCATCTCCTATGCCGGGGCGAAGCACAGCTTCACGAACCCTGACGCCGACATCTACGCCAGGAAATTCGGTCTCGCTCTCGCCTATGACGCAGCTGCCGACAGGGAGTCGTGGGACGAGATGAAGCGCTTTTTCAGGGAAGTCTTCGGACGATAGTCACAATTGAAATTACACGACAGGATGGTGCAACCATGAACTTTTTTCGCATCACGCTGCTCTTCGTTTTTGCCGTCATCTCCCTTGCCGGCTGCGCCACCGCCATCCCGGTGCAGTCGGCCCCCGCCGCCCACAAGATCGCCGTGGAGACGGTGGAGAAGGGGGTTGGCGGTGCCTACTCCGAGCCCGGCACCGACACCCAGCTCGTCTGGCCCCAGATCCGCGTCATTGCCGACGAGGCGGAGTTCACAGCATTCTGGGGCTCGCTCCACCAGAACATGACCCCCCTTCCCCCCCTTCCTTCCGTCGATTTTTCGCGGAATGAAGTAGTTGCCGTGGTGGACATGGTCCGGCCGTCAGGGGGGTACAGTATCGAGGTGCAGGAGGCGCTGGAGGGGATGGACGGCATCTGGCTCACTATCATCAGGACGAAGCCGGGAGAGGGGTGCATCACGACCCAGTCACTGACGCAGCCCTATCATCTCATAGCGATGAGGAAGAGCGGGAAGCGCCATATTCCCAAGTATTTCGACCTGACCTATCCCTGCCCTTAACTCTCCAGGTTTTCAAGGAAAAGGCCGAAGAGCTCTTCGATGAAGGGGAGCTGACTGACGAGCGTATGGTCGCCGTCCACCAGGAAGAGCCTCGCCCGGTTCCCCAGGGCGAAGCGGACGACGTTCTCCTGGGGGATCACCTCGTCGTGCCAGCCGTGGACGACGAAGGTTTTCTCTGACCAGGACACGGGGTCCGGTTCGTCGTAGCCGGGGAGGTGGACGGCCGGCGCCATGAGGAAGAGCCCCGCCGGATTCGCGGTCTGTGAAGCCACCGTTGCCACATACCCCCCCATGCTGGAACCGACGAGGACAAGGGGACCCGTTTCACCGGCGCACCGCTCCACGAGCCTGCGGACCCGGGCATCGGGGTCGGGGAGGTCGGTGTAGTCGATACTCTCGATGCAATAGCCCTGGTTTCGGGCTACGGCGGCCAGAGCCGTGATTTTCGTTCCCCACGGACCGCTCTCCTTGCCGTGGGAGAAGATGACGAGGCCGCGGCTCACGGGGCAGCTCCGGGGAAATTGCCGGGGGGGCTCGGCGGGCCGATTCTGGTTGCGTTGTTCATGGCGGCTGCTCCGTCCGTGGTGCGTATGCCGTCACTGGTGCTTGATGAACGTTCCCTGCTCGTATTCCTCAAAGGCAATCTGAAGCTCCTCCTGGGTATTCATGACAATGGGGCCGCGCCAGGCCACCGGCTCGCCGATGGGTTTCCCCGAAACGAAGAGGAAGCGGACCGGTTCCGCTTCGGTGGCCACGGCCACGCTGTCTCCATCGCCGTAAAGCACCAAAGTTCCGGTGTCACAAAGGCGCGAACCATCCCCGTCAAAGGAGGCCGCCCCCGATACCACGTAGGCGAATACGGTGTGTCCCTTTTTCGCCGGGTGGGTGAAGCGGGCGTTGGGGGGGATGAAGACGTCCAGGTACTCGGGATCGGTGACGATGTCCTCAACGGGGCCCCGTACGCCATTCACCTGGCCGCAGATGATCCGCACCGTGGCGCCGCTCTTCAGGAAAACCTCGGGGATCTGGCGACTCTTCACGTCGCGGTAGCGGGGCTCCATCATCTTGTGGGAGGCGGGGAGGTTTGCCCAGAGCTGGAATCCCCCCATGAGGCCGTTGGCGTCTCCCTTCGGCATCTCCTGGTGGATGATCCCGCTCCCCGCGGTCATCCACTGGACATCCCCCGACAAAATGGTTCCCCGGTTCCCCATGCTGTCGCCATGTTCCACTTCGCCGTCGAGCATGTAGGTGATCGTCTCGATCCCCCGGTGGGGATGCCAGGGGAAGCCGGGGAGGTACTCGGCGGGGTTTGCCGAGCGGAAATCGTCCAGGAGGAGGAAGGGATCGAGTTGTGGCGCCTCGTGGTAGCCGAAGGCCCGCTTGAGGTGCACCCCCGCCCCCTCCACGGTCGGCTTGCTCTTCCATAGTTTCGTGATGGTCCTGACGTTTTCCATCGCCTCTCCTCCCGCGGTGCCTGGACACCCTGGCCCCTTGAAGGGGCGGGGTAGTAGGTATTGTAAAGTGCTTCGATGAAAAAGCAACGGAACAAACGGACACAATTCGGAAACCCTCAAGTTTCGGGAACGTCTGCCGATACATAACCATGGGGTTGATTGCATCGTGCGGTTCAGATATCAACGGGTTAGCGCCAGGTGGGGTTGGAGATGTTCGATCGGTTGAGTGAAGGAATTTTCTGGGATGACACCTGGGAGGTAATCGTCCGGCGGGACACGGTTGACCGCGCGGTGCTCTGGCGTCCCTTTGGCGAAAAGACGGGGAAGGCTTGGCTCGTGGGGGGCGATCCCTTCCATCCCTCCCTGCCGGTGGAGTCCCTGGACGCCATCCTCTCGGTCGTGGCGTCGTCTCCCCAGCATCTCTTCATCGCCGTCACCGACTACCCCGAGCTTTCACTCCAGAGGCTCTATGCCCCCTCGCCCGATTCCCCGTGCCGGCTCCTGGAGGAGGATGATGCCCTTAACAACCTCTGGTTCCTGGTCCGGATGCGGGACCTGGAGGAGGCTGACCTTCGCATCCCTGCCACTATTGCCCTCAAGAACTGCTGGGTGGCCGACGGGGTCCGGTGGCCGGTGGTCGGCATTCTCGCCGAGCCCCTTCGGGGAGAGCTGGACCTGCGGCAGGTGAACAGCCTCTGCATGGCCGGATTCGGCTGTGTCGACTGGGTGATCTGCGGCGGAGCCGAGGGGCGCGATGGTTTGCCGCGTCCCGAGTGGGCGCTGGATCTCCGCGATCAGGCGGAAGATCGCGGCATCCCCTTTCTCTTTACGGCTTGGCGCGGGGGAGGACGGGTCCTGGACGGGCGGACGTGGGACGAGGCGCCGCCCTTCAGGGGGGAGCGGACCCCGCTCCACATCTTTGACCACTGCCGCGCCAATTGCCGGCTTGAACCCTGCCGGAGCGCCCCGCACTTGGGGGATGCCGCCTGACCCGGTAAATCCCGCCACCCCGCCACAGCCTGCCCACGCAGGCTTTTTTCTTCCAGTGCCTTTCTGAAGCAGTATCACCCGGTTGCGTTTCCTTCCACATTGCGTACAATGCCGTCGTGCGATTATTCGAGATATGCCAGTTGCCTGATTCGGGGCTCATGGGTGCGAGGTTTTCATGGATGAACTGAAAGTATTGGGGTGGAGCGACTGGTTTGCCGCAGCGGCCGTCGAAGGGGCCGTGGGCGCCGGAACCCTGGCGCGGGTGACAGCCGAACTGCGGGGCGAGTACCGGCTGCGAACCGCTGGGGGGGAGTTCCCGGCGCAGCTTGCACCCCGCCTCCGCAAGGGGGCGGCGGACCGCCTCGACCGCCCCATGGTCGGTGATTGGGTCGTCGTGGAGCCGGTGAGCGGCGGGGCAGAGGTGACGATCCATGACATCATGCCGCGCAAGACACTCCTTGCCCGCCGCGGCGCGGGAGGGGGGGGCGAAGTGCAGCCCATCGCCGCCAACGTGGACCTGGTCTTCATCGTCATGGGGCTCGACGGCAACTACAACCCCCGGCGTCTCGAACGGTACCTCGTGGCTGCCCGGGAGAGCGGCGCGGAGCCGGTCGTGATCCTCAGCAAAGCCGACCTCTGTCCAGATACGGCGGAGCGGGTGGCGGAGGCGGAGGTCCTCGCCCACGGCGTGCGGGTGGTTCCCGTCAGCTCCCTCGCCGGCGAGGGGGTGGCGGTGGTGCGGGAGGTCCTGGCGCCGGGGGTGACCGCCTGCTTCGTGGGCTCCTCCGGTGTCGGCAAGTCGACCCTCGTCAACCGTCTTGCCGGGGAAGAGGTCATGGCCACCGGCGCCGTGCGGGAGCGCGATGCCAAGGGGCGCCACACCACCACCCACCGGCAGATGATCCTTCTCCCCTGCGGTGCCATTGTCATCGATACCCCCGGCATGCGCGAATTCGGCCTCTGGCAGGCGGGGGAGGGGCTCGCCGCGTCGTTTCCCGAGATTGCCGAGCTGGCCCTGCGGTGCCGGTTCCACGACTGCAGCCACGCCCACGAGCCCGGGTGCGCCGTGCGCGACGCCCTGGCCGGCGGAGAGATTGACCAGGGCCGTTACGCCAGCTACCTGAAGCTGAGGAAAGAGGATGACGAGGCCGCTGCCCGCGACGACGTGGTGGCCCGGCAGGAACGGAAGGGGAAGGAGCGGCGCATTGCCAAGGGGCTTCGGGTGGTTCTGCGGAAGAAGGGGAAGAAGTAGGGTTTTTTCTCTTATGATACCCGCCCCACCCGCAGCACCAGCGGCCACGAGACCCGCCGCACGAGCACCGGGTCGCCCCAGGCCGCGGCCAGTTCCCCGGCCACCAGTTCCAGCGGATCATCACCCTTCAGGCGCCGGTACTCCTTCACCGCCGACCACGTCTCGAAATACCCCATCAGGTGTTCCAGTTCCCAGTGGGCGGTCATGGCGAAGGTCGGGGGCTCTATGTCGGGAAAGGGGAAGGGGAGGGTCTGGTAGCCGGAATCCACGTGGGCGCGCTCGGGGGGCCAGTAGGGGCCGATGACGTCGCGGTAGAACCGGCCGATGATACCGTCGATCTCTCCATTGATGGCGAGAAGCCCGTAGGTGAAGGCGGCGAAGACGGCACCCTCCCGCGCCACCCGGCGTACCTCGGGGTAGAAACGGTCGAAGTCGAACCAGTGGAGGGCCTGGGCAGCGATCACCAGGTCGACGCTGGTGTCGGGGAGGCCGGTCTCTTCCGCCGGGGCCACCCGGTACTCCACCCGCTCGTGGGGCATGGCGCTTCCGACCTGCCCGGCGCTCGGGTCTACAGCGTAGACCCGGGCAAAGTGCTCCGCCAGGGCCACCGATGCCTGGCCGGTACCGCAGCCGCAATCAAGGGCCGCGTCGCGCTGCGCCGGCAATCCCGCCAGCCAGGCGAAGAGTTCAGGGGGGTAGCCGGGCCGGTAGGAGCGATAGGCATCCGACTTTTCGGAAAAATAGTCCTTGAATTGCCGTGTCATGGGCATGTCTCCTGAGGCCCGTGCAAAACTACTGCGGGGCCGGTCTGCGTTGTTGCCGCTCACTCGAAAGCTCAACGTACCAACGGGTACGCCTCGCCTTCTCGCTTGCTTGCGCCTAGCATCCCGGCCTCCTCATGACGTTTTGCACGAGCCTCATCTCTCTGAGAACCAGCCGGCAAAGTCGATGACGCAACTCGTCTCGAAGACCGGGTGGGGCCCGCAGGCGATGCCGGCTACCCGGAAATCGGGCGTGAAGATGTTCTTCCGGTGCCCCCGGTCAGGCATCCCGTCGTCGACGATGAGTTGCATCGCCACGCGGCGGGCGTCGTCGGGGCCGTAGCTGATGTTTTCGCCAATGGTGCTCTGCCAGCGGCCGACACGCTCGGCCCGGGCCCGCATCTCCATCCTTCCCGAGCCGTGGCCTATGGCGCCTGTTTTTGCCTGGTCGCGGACCAGTTCCGCCGCGACGTGGGCGAGCCCTTCGGCCCAGCCCAAGGTGGAAAGGGGGCGCTGGCGTTCGAGGAAGCACACCGCCTCGTCCACGGCCTTTGGACCTTCCTTGGTGATGTAGCGAATTTTGGTGCCCGGCGGGATATGGTACTTTCCCGAGAACTGGGACCGGTAGACGCGCAGATGTTCGGCATAGGCCTTGGGGTTGGCGCGAGCCGCGTTCAGTTCGGTGAGCACGGCCCGCGCCAGGTCGTCCCCGGCCGAGGCCTTGGGCGGCAGGGCGAAGAGAAGGGCCATGAGGACGAGCATCGGCAGAGTTCGACGTGTTGTGGTGATAACCATGGAGCAGCTTCCCCTGGGTGAATTTATTCCGCGAAGATTACCCGCTCTCGAGGAACAAATCAAATGGAGTTTGTCCCGGTGATGGGGTGGGCAGTATCCCTCCATGATTCCCAAAAGGCCGGTCGGGTTCGGATAGAGCCACCCGTCGCGGGTGTCGTAGCGGAACCCCCGGCCGGGGACCTCGGGCGTCCCGCTGGCGCCGAGCACGCTGAAGGGATCGAGGCCGTTGAACATCCATCCCCCAAGCCCCATTGCCTGGAGCATGAGGGTGCCGGCGTAGCAGCTGGTGGAGAGCTCGGCCGTGAGCTCGGCCAGAGACCACTGCTCCACAAAGGTGAGGGGCCAGGTGTTGTGGGGCTCGGTGTAGGGGACCTCCGGCGGCAGGCCGAGGCGCCAGTCATGGAGCTTCCTGATCTGTCCCCTGGCGGCGTCGAGGACCGCCTCCAGATCCAGGGAGCCGTCCCTGTTCCGGTCGGCAGGCAGGGGCGTCCTGAGCATCGAGCACATAGACCCCCTCGTCGTCCGTGAAGAACGTCATGCTGGTGTGGAACCCGGCCGCCGAGGGAAAGGTGCGCCCCCCGGCGGCGCCGGCGTAGTTGGAGAGGAAGGGGGCGTATCGCTTCGCCCGGTAGATCAGGTTGTGCCAGCCGGTATTGCCGCCGCAGGCGGTGACGACCAGGAGCTTCTCCAGTTCGGAGAGGGGGAAGGGGGGGGCGGGACCGGTAGGCCATCACCCCGTCCGGAATCTCCGCCTCCCGGAAGAAGCGGCGGGAGCGGCGGCCGAGCAGCGCTTCCATGAGGCCGAACGACAGCATGTCCCGGAAGCCGGGAGGTAATTCATGACGTGCCATGGTACCCTCCGCGACGCAGGCTGTGGTGATGCCACCGCCTGGGGCGGTGGCGTCATGCCGCGCCTTTCACTGTCCGGAAGCGATCACCTCTTGTCCAGCTGAACCGAAACCGGCACCGGATTGGCGATGGTGTTAAATACCGGCGAGTACTTCTGCGCCATCCGGATGAGTTCTTCCTTCTGTTCGTCGGACAGGTCAGCATCTATCGTGAAGTAGACCCGGATCGTCTCAAACCCCACCTTGACATCCTCGGATAAGCCGAGAAATCCCCGCAGGTCCAGATCCCCCTCATACCGCGAACTGACCCCCCGAACAGCGATTCCCCGGGCCGCCGCATGGGCGACGAGGCTCGTCGTCAGGCAGCCGGAAAGGGCGGCGAGGAGGTACTCCACCGGGTTGGCCCCGCGGTTTCCGCCCAGCAGGACCGGCGGCTCGTCCAGGTCGAAGACCATCGGTTGCCGCGAGTCGTCTTCGGCGCAGGCGCCGTAGAAGTCCTTGATAGTTGCCTGGTTGTGGGTTCCCCCCACCCACCGGTTGGTGGCCCGGAATTTGAATTTGGCGATCTCCGGCTTCATCTTGATCTGTTCGATAGTGGCCAAGAGCTGGTCGACATTCACGCCATTCACTTCTCTTCCCTGAGACATGGCAAATCCTCCTTTCCTGAGAAAGGCCCGATCCCTTTGATTGCTGTGGTCGAAAGCCTTTCCTTGTGCGTGGTTCGATGTGGGTGAGATGCTGGGTTGCGGGAGCGGGCGGGATGGTTTGTGTTCAAAAAATAGCAGGCATTCCGGGGGTGTCAAGGAGAGGGAGGAGAGGCTCATTCGCGGTGTAACAAGAAAGGCGTCCGGTGGGACGCCTTTCCTGTGCCTGGAATGAGCATCCAGTCAGGGGCGCTTTCTCAGCCGCCACAGGGCCATTACGGTCCCGGCCACACCAAAGAGGACGAAGGTGGACGGTTCGGGAGCCGGATAGATTTGCGCCGTGCCTGTTCCGGCAAGGGTCCAGGGTGACGGGTTGGTCGAGGAAAAGCCGGCCGGATTGATCGAGAGATCGCAGGAGAGAATCATCTGTGTTGGGACACCCTTTTCCCGGTCGCCGGGGTTGCGGATGGGGTCCAGGGTCTGCCCCGTGGCGTTGGTCATGACCTCCAGGCCACCGAATGCCTGGCCGAACAGAGCTCCCCGCATGAGGTCGGCCAGGGTGACGGTCGGATTGGTATGGCCGTAAAAATATCCCGAGCTGCCGATCCCTGCGGAGAGGAAGGGGAGCCCGTCGGTTGCCCTGGCCACGCCGTTGGCGAGGGACCCGCCCGTCGTGTAGACGGTGGCGCTGCTCCCCTGGTCGAGCCAGAGGGCCAACATCTCGCCCGGCGTCAGGATCGCGGCGAGGTTGAACGAGCTTGAACCGTCGGTAAATGTTCCCATGTCCGGGTTGCCGAATTCCACGTGGGCGTAGGCAGCGGTCTGGAGATGGGGATCGTACGAAACGCCACCTTGGACAAAGTATGGTGGGACGCTCAGGACCTTGTGGGCGTAAATTCCGGTCAGCTGCGACGCGGGGCCGGCAGCAAAAAGCGTTTCCCCTCCCGCGATGATCCGGTTGATGGCGATAATGCCGATGAGCTGATCGCCAGGCGCCAGCGTCAAACCTCCCTTTTTTGCCCCGTCAGGGCCGAAGATGCTCTCCACATAGCTGAATTCCAGCGTATTCATCACGTGGGGCTGGAAGAGCGTTGCCGATGCCGGCAATGCCGTGCCTATCAACAGTCCCGCCGTTACTACAAACGATAGCATCCCATTTTTCCTCACCTGTGTGCCCTCCCTGGCAATTGGTATGCCGCTCCGTGCGCGTAGCGCACAGGGCGGGTACCTGAAGTCTTGAGTAATCCCGGTCAGTTATAATTCGCCGATGTCTTGTAACATGAAAATGTCTTAAAAGAAAGGACTTGGTGGGAGGGTTGGGGATTCGTTATTTCATCAGCAGAAGGCTCAACGCCATGATCACCATCCCCGATACGAGCCCCAGGAGGCTGTCGTGCCCCTTGCCGTAGGCCTTGCTGGTGGGGAGCAGTTCGTCAAGGCTGATGTAGACCATGATTCCCGCCACGCCGCCGAACGTCAGACCCATCACCTGGGGAGGGATGACGCCCCCCGCGCCCCCGGTCAGCAGACTGAGCGCCAGGTACGCCACCCCGGCCCCCACGGGCTCGGCCATGCCGCTGAGGAACGAGTAGGCGAAGGCCTTGCGGCGGTCGCCGGTGGCGTAGTAGATGGGGACGGAAACGCTGATCCCCTCGGGGATGTTGTGGAGCGCAATGGCAAGGGCGATGGCGGCGCCGAGGCTCGGGTTCTCCAGGGCCGCCAGGAACGTGGCGAGCCCTTCGGGGAAATTGTGGATAGCAATGGCGAGGGCCGTGAAGAGACCCATCCGCACCAGCTTGTCCCGGTCGATCCGGTGATCATGCACGCCGACGGTTGCCTGGCGGGATTGCGGGGCAACCGTGTCGAAAGCCGGCCAAGCGGCCGACGCATCGTGGAGGGGAGCCGTTTCCTCCTCCGAGTGGGTCTCGTGGGGGTTCTTCGCCGCCGGGACCAGGGTGTCGATGAGGCCGATCAGGGCCATGCCGCCGAAAAACGACGCAGTGTTGATCCAGTGCCCCAATCTCTCCCCGTAGGGAACGGCCAGGGCCGTAAGCCCCTTCGGGAGAATCTCCACGAACGACACGTACAGCATCACCCCCGCCGAAAAGCCCGTCGAGACCGACAGGAAGCGGTAGTTGGTCCGTTTGGCGAAGAAGGCGATGGCACTGCCGACCCCCGTCGCCAGGCCGGCGAAGAGGGTCAGTCCCAGTGCATACCAGACGTTGGACATGGCGTTTCATCCTGAATCGAGGGGAACTGGAGCACATCGGCTGCAGTCAGCTTGTATCCCATTCAGTGGCATCGATGCAATGCCGTTATGACGACGTGCGGGGAATATTCCCCTGACTGTTGAGGAATAGTATGCATACCAGAGGTGCCGTTTGCTGAACCAATGTAAAAAAGCCAGCTATTTCAAGCTGGTGCGGAATGGTATGGCATGTGAAAAGAAAAGAGTCAGAACAGCGGCGACGGGCAATGCCTCTCGCCGATCACACCTTCAAGGAGAACAGTAATGAAAAAACTCATGGCAACCGCACTGACTCTTACCCTCTTTTCCGCCACGTCGGCACTGGCCGTTCAGCACGGGACCTCCCACAAGCAGATGGACGAGCAGTGCGCCAGGGAATGCGAGATGCTGCTGAGGAACTGCGCCCAGGAGACCGACAGCCTCCAGCAGAAAATCGCCAGACTCAACAAGGAACTTGCCAAGGGGACGGCGGTCTATACCGTCGATGAGTTGAAAACCCTCGAAGCCAAGTTGAAAGAGGCGAACCTCATCCTGAAAAACCTCATGGAAAACAGGTAGGCTGAAACCGTGGCCCGGCGGGGCGGTACGTTTACCGCTCCGCCAGGGCCAGCCTCACCCCCAGCGCCGCGAAAACTCCGGCGGTCAGCCAGTCGAAGTACCGGGCGATCCGGGGCCGGGCCAGGATGAAACTGCCGATGCTTCCGGCGAAGTACCCGATCAGGCAGAAGATCACCACCGCCTGCACCATGAAGATGACCCCCAGGAGGAGCATCTGGAGCGGGACGTGGCCGGCGGCGGGGGCCACGAATTGGGGGAGGAACGCCAGGAAGAACATGGCCACCTTGGGGTTCAGCACATTCATGATGAAACCCCGCCGGAACAGGGCCGCCGCCGGCAGTGCCTCCGCCGCCGAGAGCCTGATGGCGGAGCGCTCCTTCAGGGTCTTGAAGGCTAGGTAGAGGAGGTACGCCGCGCCGGCGGACTTCACCACCGTGAAGGCGACCGCCGACGAGTAGAACACCGCCGAGATCCCGAAGGCCGCGGCAACGGTATGGACGCTGACGCCGCTGCACATGCCGAGGGCCGTCACGATGGCCGGCTTCCTTCCCCGGGCGATCCCCTGGGTCATGACGAAGATGTTGTCGGGGCCCGGGGCCACGGTCAAAGCGATGGACGCGCCGAGGAAGGCGAGCAGGGTGTAAAGGGTCATGGGGGGTCCTTTCTATGGGCTGAAGACTGAAGGCTTAAGGGTAAAGGGTAAAGTGTAAAGGGCAAAGGGTAAAGGGCAAAGGGTAAAGTTGAAGCTGAAGGCTCAAGGCTGTGACAGCTACCTCCTCGTCCACGTCGCGGTCACCGTCAAGATCGCCCGGCACGGCACAACCCGGATCGGTTCCGTCCATGGAACCGTCGCAATCGTTGTCCTGCCCGTCACTGCAGGTGCCCGCGGCACTTGCCTCGGTTGCCGCATTCCGGTTCTGGACACAGGCGACAGCAGCTCCCTGGCAGGTTACCGTGCCGGCAGAGCAGATGCCCGGCAGGCCTGAACCGCACGGATCGCCCCGGGCGCCATCGCAGTTGGGGTCAGCGCAATCGGCACGGCCGTCGAAATCGTCATCCATACCGTTGAAGCAGATCTCGTCAGGCGTTGTGCAGCCGGGATCAGATGCATCAACAAAGCCGTCGCAGTCGTTGTCCAGCCCGTCGCTGCAGGTGTTGCCGGCAGTCAATGCCTATGTTTGCGGGAATACTGTCTGCAGGCATTGCGCGCTGCCGTTGAGGCATCCGACCTGTCCCGTTGCACATACACCGGGAATGCCGCTATCGCACGGGCCATTCCTGGCGCCGGTACAGTCCGGGTCCAGGCAATCAACGAATGTGTCGCCGTCATCGTCCGTCCCGTTGAAGCACAATTCTGCCGGTGGAGTGCAGCCGGGATCGGCGGCATCGACGAGGGTGTCGCAGTCGTTGTCCAACCCGTCGCCGCAGGTGGCGGTGTTGAAGAGTTCAACGGCAGCCTGCTGATTCTGGACGCATTGAACAGTGGGATTATTGGCAATGCAGGTAAGGGTTCCGTCCGAACAGATACCGGGGAACCCCGTGGCGCATGCATTCCCCACGGCATTGGCGCAGCCTTGATCGGCACAGTCGATGAGACCGTCACAGTCGTTATCCTGGCCATCTAAGCAGCTGCCGGCAACAGCCGGGGTTTCCGCGCCCGGCGGCACATTCTGGACACACTGCGCCTGTCCGCTGACGCAGGCGGTAGCTTGAACAGAGCGTCCGGGACGAATTGTAAAGAATTGTTACGCTTTTCGGAGGGGGGTTGTCAGGATATTCGACAAAGGAGGCGGCGCTGCACCAACGGAAAAGGGGGAGCCATTGCCGACTCCCCTCTCCGTATGCCTTTGCCTTTTGGGGCGTCTACTTCTCCGCAGCTGCCTTCCCGTCCGCCACCATCAGCTCCGCCACGAGCCGGGTGAACCGGAGCGGGTCGGTGATGGGGGAGCCTTCGGTGAGCAGCGCCTGGTCGTAGAGGAGGTCGCAGTAGTCGCCCAGGCGCGGGTTGGCCTTGTCCTTGGCGAAGAGGGTGGCCATGACCTGCATGATGGGGTGGTCCGGGTTCAGCTCCAGGATCCGCTTCGAGTCGGGCACATCCTGGTTCATGGCCCGGAGGATCCGCTCCATGTTGGCGTTCAGGCCGTGCTCGTCGGCCACCAGGCAGCAGGCGCTGTCGGTGAGGCGGCTGGAGAGCCGCACCTCCTTGACCCGCTCGGCGAGCTTCTCCTTCACGAAGGAGAGGAGGTCGCCGTACTGCTTGGCAGCCTCTTCCCGCTTGGCCTCCTGCTCCTTTTTCTCCTCCTCGGTGGCGGGGATGACGTCGCCCCGATCCACGGCCTTGAGCTTCTTGCCGCCGTACTCCGTGACCCCCTGCACGACCCACTCGTCCACGGGGTCAGTCAGGAAGAGGACTTCGTACTCCTTCTTCCGGAAGATCTCCAGGTGGGGGGACTGCTCCAGGGCCGCACGGCTGGTGCCGGTGATGAAGTAGATGTCCTCCTGCCCCGCGGGCATCCGCTCCACGTACTCCTTGAAGGAGGTGAACTGCCCTGCCTCGGTCTTGGTGCTCTCGAAGAGGAGGAGGTCCTGGAGCTTCTCCCGGTTGGCGTAGTCGAAATGGACCCCTTCCTTGAGCACCTGGCCGAATTCCTTGTAGAAGGCCAGGTAGTCGTCGGCCTCCTTCTCCCGCATCTCGGAGAGGGTCGAGATGATCTTGGAGACGAGGCTCTTCTGGATCCGCTTGATCTGCACATCTTCCTGGAGGATCTCCCGGGAGACGTTGAGGGGGAGGTCGCTGGAGTCAACCACACCCTTGACGAAGCGGAGGTAGTCGGGGATGAGCTGCTCGCAGGAATCGGTGATGAATACCCGTCGCACGTAGAGCTGGACCCCTCGCTTGCGCTCGGGCATGAAGAGGTCGAAGGGTTTGTGGGCCGGGAGGTAGAGGAGGGCCTTGAACTCGCTTACCCCTTCGGCGGAGTAGTGGATGGTCCGCAGGGGCTTCTCGAAGTCGTGGGAGACATGCTTGTAGAACTCCTCGTACTCCTCGTCGGTCACCTCGCTCTTGGCCCGGGTCCAGATGGCCTTCATGGAGTTGAGGGTCTCCTCAACGGTCTTCTCGATGGTGCCGGCCCCCTCGATCTCCTCGCCGTTCACCCCCTTGGGGACCTCGGTCCGGGTGACGTCCATGACGATGGGGTACTGGACGTAGTCCGAGTACTTCCGGACGATGGAGCGGATCTTCCACTCGTCCAGGTACTCCTTCATCTCTTCCTTCAGGTGGAGGGTGATCTCGGTGCCGCGGGTCTCCTTGGTGGCCTCCTCCACGGTGTAGGTGCCGTCGCCGGTGGACTCCCAGCGGACCCCGGCTGACTTGTCGTGGCCGGCCCTGCGGGTGATGAGGGTGACCCGGTCGGCCACCATGAACGAGGCGTAGAAGCCGACCCCGAACTGGCCGATGAGCTCCGGGTGCTCGGCCACGTTCTGCTCCTTCAGGTTCGCCAGGAACGCCTTGGTCCCCGAATGGGCGATGGTGCCGATGTTCTTCTCCACCTCCTCCAGGGTCATGCCGACGCCGTTGTCGCGGATGGTGATGGTGCAGGCCTCTTTATCGGTGATCAGCTTGATCTTCCCCTCCGGCTCCCCCTCGATGACCGCCGCGTTCTGGTGGGACTCGAAGAGGACCTTGTCGATGGCGTCGGAGGCGTTGGAGATGAGCTCCCGCAGGAAGATGTCCTTGTTGGAATAGAGGGAGTGGATCACGAGATCCAGGAGCTGCTGGACTTCGGTCTCGAATTTCTTGGTGGTTTTCGTCATGGGGTGTGTCTTCTCCTTTGGATCGGTGTGGTGGTTGCGTGGTTTCTAACCTAATCATCGTCGGGACGAATTTCAAGGGGGATGATGATACTATCGTGTCATCCTTTGAACATCTAGGAAGAAACCAGGGATTATGCTAGTAATGGGACGTTTCTTGTTAATATATACGGATGCATCACGCATGGTGGAGGAGTAGTGAAACGAAAGCCAAGCTTCAGAAACGCCGTCTTGACTGCCCTGCTCGTTGCGGCGGTCGTGCCGGTGCTCGCGATAGGCCTGATCACCCTTACGATCGAGCGACGCAATCTGTCTGACCATGTGGGCACGACCAATCTCACCCTTGCCCGCAGCGTTTCCCGTGAGGTGGCGGGAAGCCTCCGGGAACCCCAGAGCTTCATCGAACACATCGGGAAGGTCATGGGAAGGGATGACGGCAAGGCACGAGAGCAGGCGAGGCGGCTCCTGGAGGAAGTCCGGGCCATCGGGCTCTTCGAATCGGTGTATCTGCTCGACCGCCACGGCAGGGTTGCCGATGTTGCCTTTGCGCAGAACGTGCCGGCATCGCCCCGCGATTATCTCGGCATGGACCTGTCGAACCTGCCGGTTCTCCGCGAGACCCTTGCCCGGGGCGGGATCGGCCGTTCAAAAGTCTTTCTCTCGTCCGCCACCGGCGACCCGGCGGTGATGTTCGCCGCCCCGGCGGGGGAAGGTGCAGTCGTCGGCACCGTGGGGCTCCGGGTGCTGAGCAGGATTGCCGAACAGATCAAGCCCGACGATGGCGGCTCGGTCATCATCGTCAGCAGGGCCGGGAAGGTTATCGGCCACCCCGACTACACCCTGGTGCAACGGCAGACCGACTTGGGAGGAATGGAGATCGTTCGCGCGGGGCTCGCGGGGATGGCCGGTACCCACACCTATGCCGTGGACGGCGTTGAGCGGCTCGGCAGCGTGGTGCAGATACCGGAGACGGGGTGGCTCGTCATCGTCGAGGTCCCCCTTGCAAAGGCTCTGGCGCCGGTAACCAAAATCGAGTCGATTTTCTGGTTTGGCACCGTATCGACCATCCTGCTGGCCTTTCTGCTGGCTCTGGCGGGCCGGGCCGTGGTTCTTCGGCCCGTGACGGCGCTCGTGGCCTGCGCGCGGGAGATCGCCCGGGGCAACTACGCCTTTGCCCCGCCACCCCCCAGTTTCCGCGAGGTCGACGAGCTCGTGGACAACTTCAGCGCCATGACCGACGCGGTCCATGGTCGGGAACGGGAGTTGCGCGACCGCAACGAAGAACTCGCCATGACTGAGGAGGAGCTGCGCCAGCAGATCGACGAGTACCAGATGAGTCAGGATCAGCTGGGCGAGAGCGAGGAGCGGTACCGCCTGCTCGTGGAATTGTCGCCCGACGCCATTGTCATCCACTGCGCCGGGCGCTATGTCTTCGCCAATCCGGCCGCCCTCCGGCTGTACGGTGCCGACTATCCCGACCAGTTGGTGGGGCGGCCGATCACCGATTTTGTCCACCCCGACAGCCGCGAGGTCGTAGCCGAACGGATCCAGCGCCTCTACGCAGAGCGCAAGCCGGCCCCCCTTTCCGAGCAGCAGCTTATCCGGCTGGATGGTACGGTGGTTGAGGTCGACGTGATCGGCATCCCTTTCACCTTCAACGGCCAGCCGGCCGTGCAGGTGGTGTTGCGCGACATCACCCGGCGAAAGCTTGCCGAGGAACGGATCCGTCGCCTTAACGAGGAGTTGGAGCAGCGGGTGAGCGAGCGGACCATCCTTCTCGAAACCGCCAACCGGGAGCTGGAAGCGTTCAGTTACTCGGTTTCCCATGATCTGCGGGCACCCCTGCGCCACATCGACGGTTTCAGCATGGCACTCATGGAGGATTGCGGCGATTCGCTGCCGGAAACGGCGGCGCCCTACCTTGAGAAGATCAGGAGCGCGTCCCGGCGGATGGGGCAACTCATCGACGACCTCCTCGACCTTTCCCGAGTCTCCCGCAGCACCATGCGCCGTGAGTCCGTCGACCTGAGCCGGATGGTGCGGGATCTGGCGCGGGAGTTTGAGGAGTCCCAGCCGGATCGGCGGGTTGAATTCGAGATCGCCGACGGTGTCGTGGCAAAGGGGGATCCGACGCTCCTTCGGGTGGCCCTTGCCAACCTCATGGACAACGCGTGGAAGTACACAGGGAAAAAGGAATCCGCCCACATCCGGTTCGGCGAAACCGTCATCGACGGCGAGCGGGTCATCTTCGTCAGTGACGACGGCGCCGGCTTCGACATGCGCTACGTCAACAAGCTCTTCGGTCCCTTCCAGCGGCTCCACAGCGCCGATGAATTCGAGGGGACCGGCATCGGCCTCGCCACGGTCCAGCGGATCGCCCAGCGACATGGCGGCCGCTCCTGGGCCGAGGGTGAGGAGGGGAAGGGGGCGACGTTCTACCTCGCCATCCCGTAACCCTCCCGGTTTCTTGACACTCTCCCGCCCCCTGTGCTAGTTTAAACTCCTTTAAAAAACAGCCTTTCCGGGCATTTCCTCCTGTCTGTTTCCCGTTGATCGGAGCCTACCGTGTATTTTCCCGATTTCGAGACCTTCCGGTCCCTGGCCTCCCAAGGCAACCTGATCCCCGTCTGCCGCGAAATCATGGCCGACATGGACACGCCGGTCAGCGCCTTCCGCAAGATTGACGACGGTCCCTACTCCTTCCTGCTTGAGAGCATCGAGGGGGGGGAGAAGTGGGGCCGCTATTCCTTCCTCGGCGCCAACCCCACCACCGTCATCCGGACCCTCGGCACCACCGTGGAGCTCGTCACCAACGGTGAGGTCCACGCCACGACCAGCGACGACCCCCTGGGCTTCGTGCGGGAATACCTGAGCCGCTTCCGTCCCGTGGAGCTCCCCGGACTCCCCCGCTTCTTTGGCGGCGCCGTGGGGTACCTGGGGTACGACATGGTGCGCCACTTCGAGCGGCTCGCCACGGAGAAGCCCGCCGTCATCGGGGCCTGGGACTCCTGCTTCGTCATCACCGACACGATCCTGATCTTCGACACCATGCGTCAGAAGATCACCGTGGTTTCCAATGCCCATCTGGAGGACGGCCAGGCCCCCGAGGCCGCCTACGCCGAGGCCATCGCCCGGGTGGACGCCCTCATCGCCAAGCTCCGGGCCCCCCTGCCGGCAATGCCGGCGGCGCCGGCGGTGCGGACGGTCTCCTTTGCCTCCAACGTCCCCCGCGAAGCCTTCGAGGCGGCGGTGGAGAAATCGAAGGAGTACGTCCGGGCCGGGGACATCATCCAGGTGGTCCTCTCCCAGCGCTTCTCCGGCGAGCTTACCGTGGAGCCCCTCGCCATCTACCGGGTGCTGCGGACCCTGAACCCTTCCCCCTACATGTTCTTCCTCCGCATGGACGACACCCTCGTGGTGGGGGCCTCCCCCGAGGTCATGGTCCGCAAGGAGGGGGACCGGGTGGAGCTTCGCCCCATCGCCGGCACCCGCCCCCGGGGCGCCACCGTGGAAGAGGACGAACGGCTGGCCGAGGAGCTTCTGGCCGACCCCAAGGAGCGGGCCGAGCACGTCATGCTCGTGGACCTGGGGCGCAACGATCTGGGGCGCGTCTGCCGCACCGGCACCGTCAAAGTGTCGGAGCTCATGGTCATCGAGCGCTATTCCCATGTGATGCACATCGTCTCAAACGTTGAGGGTGAGCTGGAGGAGGGGAAGGACGCCTTCGACGTGGTGCGGGCCACCTTCCCGGCGGGCACCCTCTCCGGCGCCCCCAAGGTACGGGCCATGGAGATCATCGACGAGCTGGAGCCGGTCCGCCGGGAGGTCTATGGCGGCGCGGTGGGGTACTTCTCCTTCTCCGGCAACATGGATCTGGCCATCGCCATCCGCACCCTCGTCATCCGCGACGGCATGGTGCACCTCCAGGCCGGGGCCGGCATCGTGGCCGACTCGAACCCGGCCGCCGAGTACCAGGAGACGGTCAACAAGGCCATGGCGGTGGTGAAGGCCATCGAGACGGCGGAAAAGGGGTTGGACTGACATGCTCCTGATGATAGACAACTACGATTCCTTCACCTACAACATCGTCCAGTACTTCGGCGAGCTGGGCGAGGATGTGCGGGTCTTCCGCAACGACGGGATAACCATCGAAGAGATTGCGGAACTGGCGCCCGAGCGCCTCGTCATCTCCCCCGGCCCCTGCTCCCCCGAGGAAGCAGGAATCTCGGTCGCCGCCATCCGGCACTTTGCCGGGAAGATACCGATCCTCGGCGTCTGCCTCGGCCACCAGGCAATCGGCGCCGCCTTTGGTGGGAAGGTGGTTCGCAGTTCCACCCTCATGCACGGCAAGACCTCCCCGATTCATCACAATGGCCAGGGGCTCTTCAAAGGGCTTCCCAACCCCTTCAACGCCAC
>NZ_JAUQXO010000099.1:0-63607 GCF_030834625.1 Geobacter sp. | reverse complement strand
TGACGCCTCGGATCGCCTCAAGAGCAACTTTCGTCTTGTACTGACTGGTGAAGCTTTTGCGCTTCCGTTCACTCATTGCCTGCTCCTTTTTATCGCAGGCACCATCTTAAACTATTGTCCTGAAATTGGGGTCCACTATAGGGTATGGGCTCGGCTCCCCCTTCTGCTTCAACCGAGTACCAGACACTCCGCTCGGGCGCCCCCTCCAGGTATCTGCCACCATTGAAGGGGTCTCCATCCCACCATTCACCATTAAGGGTGAATATTCCACCATTGAAATCACCGGTCACTGCGTCGGCATCCCAGAGGAAGGAGTAGAGATCCCCTGTTACCGCGGTGCTGGGTGCGACAAGCGGCAGATCAAAAAGAGCCCCGTCGGGAACCCCTTTCACGAAGAGTCCGGCAGAAATTTCTGTCATCATCAGCCAGTTGATCGGATCAGGGTTGCTGATTATGTATCTCCAGACAACTGATGAACCTGCCGGAGCGGCAAGATCGGCCGCGGGCACCTGAAAACTCCACTGGTTCGAACGGTCAGTCACCACAGCTGAATACGCCGCGGTTGCATCGGCTGCAAATTCCAGGAAAGTGCCGCCACCCAGGGGATCTCCTGCGTACCAGTCGGCGCTGAGACTGAAAATGCCGCTGTTGCTGAGTCCAAAGGGGGCATCGGTATCCAGCGTGAGTGCGTAGAGGCCGCGGATTCCATCATAGGGGACGGTGACGGAGGCAGATGGCGGCAGAACCGGCAAGTCAAACAATGATCCGTCCGGTGTGGCCTTCTGAAACACCCCGGCACTCAAGCCTGTCGTCATCAGCCAATTTGTGCTGTCGTTGTTGGTGATGGTGTAGCCCCACCCGATCGTGGAACCTGCAGTTCCGGAGATATCGCCGCCTGTCGGCACCGTCGAAAAGCTATACGTGAACGCTTCAGCCGCCACCGCCCACGCTGCGAAACTCAGCATCATGGCCAGCGCATGGAAAAGACGTCTCATAACCTTGCTCCCCGTCAAATCCTTGGAATTAGCCTCAGGGCATAATGCTCTGCACAACCGAGTAGGTGAAACCGGTGCCCACGGCATCCTGGACGCTCCCGCTCTCGGTAATTGAGAACCGGGTAACCGTAAAGGGGACCGACAAGGTGAACCTGATCATCGCAGAGGCTCCGACGTCCAGGCTGCCGACGGTAATTGGCACTGCTGGGCTGCTTACAGCCACAGTCCCGCTCCCAGAGAGGGTTCGCGGGACGAGCTGCTTTATCGTGACGCTACGGGCATGGCCCGTGCCGGTGTTCGTCAGCTTCAAATCCACCGACATGGTCTTATGAGTCGCCGTCTGGGATACCACCGCTTTGGCCACTATGGCGCCGGAAAGACGCGGCTGACCCAAAATAAGAACCGTCGTGGCCTGTCCGGAATTGTTGGCGGACACCGGATCAGTTTCGGTGGCGACTGCTGTTGCGGCATTGGTTATGGTTGCCGGTGCAGTCGGTTTGACTGTGAGGGAAACGGTAGTGGTCTCGCCGGCGGCCATCGTACCGAGGTCACAGACAACCGTCCCCCCGCTGGCGCCGCAGATACCCTTACCGGAGAGGACGCTGACATAGGAGAGTCCGGCGGGAAGGATGTCGGTCACTGTAACGCCGGTGGCCGGATCGGGGCCCGCATTGGTCACGCTGATGCCGTAAGTCAGGTTATTGCCCAGAAGATACGTGGCGGGGGTGGTTTTTATCACCGAGAGATCGGCGGCTGGTGGGGCGGGTACACCATGAAACGCGACAACATCGGCCGGTTGCAATTGGGGATGACGCTGTGACCCGTCGTAGGCCAACTCCCAGGTTCCCGAGGTCCTGTCGTGCTCCAGGATATCCTCGTCGTCAAAAGTAATCCCGCCGATGGTACCGCTGCCGTCGAACGAGAGAAGCAGACGCCCGTTAGGCAGGAGTTGCGCGCCGTCGAGATTGAGCCCCCCGGTGACGCCAGCGCTCCTGCCGCTGAAGAAAATGCTCCACGTGCTTCCGTTAAAGCTCAGCATATCCGAGGGTATCGCTGTAACGCCCCCAACCGAGACGGCCGTGTCAAAGGAAAGAAGCAGGGTGCCGTTGCCGTCAACGGCTACGGCGTCAGTCATGGCGCCGGCAGGGATCCCCCTGGCGGCAGCGTCGAAATGCTTCACGAATTCACTCCCGTCAAAGCGAACCACGTCGCCGGGGCGGGTAACGCCCGCGCCCGGAAGGTCCACGGCAGTGTCGAAAGAAAGGAGCCGCGCACCTGAGGGGAGTCTTGCATGAGCGATGATTCTGGTCCCCATGGGAAGGGACGCGACGGGAATAGGCGTAAGCGAGCCGGTGGTGAGGTTTTCATCAATCAACCTTCCGGCGGCCACAGTGCCCCCATCGGTGTCGAAAGTGATGTCGGGAGAAAAGCTCATGCTCTCCAGGCGTGTGGCCGCTTCTGCTGCTGAAGCGATCAGACATAGGGCTGCCAACGAAACAAGCAGGCGCTTTGTCGCGGAATAGAACATGGTTCACCTCCTTGAGCGCCATTGGCTATTACGGGCATACCGTACCGTTGCAGACATTAGTTCCGATCTTTACACCACCCACAACCTGGGATCCATCGTTGTTGTTGTGAAAGAGCACGTTGTCACCGTAACCGCCGCCCACTATATAAATACCGTATGAAGCATTGTTTGACACACTGTTACCTATTACTAAACTACTGTTTGCATAAATTCCTATGTTATGGTTCCAATCAACACTATTTCCAGCAATAGTGCCTCTAGCATTAATTCCAATGTTGCTATTACTCATTACTGAGTTATTAACAATTATACCTTCTCCGTGAATTCCATTTCCATTATGATCAGAAGTATTATATTTGACAATTGATCCAGCGCCAGTGATTATTCCGGCAGAAGAGTTTGATGTTGCATGTATTTTTTGGACAAGTCCATTTGAACCTAATGCCACACCGTAGCTCATTCCCCTTACAAAACCATTGAAAACACTAACATGTGAGACCTGCCCAGAAATCCCATTGCCAAAATGCGGCGGATTACAAACCAAGGGGACCCCAACACAGATTGTCGGGCCAGATATGGCAAACCCGTTCAAATCAATGGTGACATTTTCGACTATAATATTAATTCCGTGAGTATTTGCTGCCCCGGTCGTAAGATTACCCGTCAACCGATAACTACCCGGCTGGCTTATGGTTACGGGAAATCCGGGATCATCGCCCGGGGTCACCCCGCCAGCCAGCGCCCTGGCCTGATTGATCTCGATCACCCCATCCACCGCCCAGACATTCACTGCCAAACCCACGCTCAGAACCACCATCGCTACCAGATGAGCCGTCATTATTTTGATCTTTCCGTACATGGCCCGCTCCCCCTTTTGTCCCTGACGGCATGGAACCGAAAGGGATTGAATCCGTCCTTTGGAAGTAAACCGAACCGCTCTGACGCCTGTTCAAGCCTGCTATTTCCCCTGAGTCGTCTGACTGCTCTTAAGATCCTGCTTGTATTTGTCCGTCATCTGCTTGAGCCGGTCGAAAAGCAGACTGGGGGTCAAGCCGAAAATTGCGGCGATGAGAATCCCTCCCAGATTCTTTGAAAGGTTGAATACCTCCTTGAGAGTAGGAATTGACCCGGCCGTTCCTCCCGTTGTGGGAACACCGCTTCCTGACGCCTGTTCAGGCTGCCTCACCGGGAGAGATAAAGTCTTCCGCTCAGACTTCCCGACGGCATCCTTTACCTCGACAGTAAAGGTAAAGATCTGGCCTTTCCTTGGCGCTCCCTTCAGTTCACCGGTATTCTTGTCCAGCTCCAGACCGCTCCCCTGCAACGAATCTCCAACCACACTCCAGGTATAGGCCGGTTTGCCGCCAAGGGCCTGCAATCTCTTGGAGTAACTCTCTCCCGCCGTGGCGGCGGGTAACGGCGAAGTGGTATCGACGGCAAGCCTGGACAATTTTTCCGGCAACGGTTTTATGGTAAGGGCAAAAACGTTTTCAGCCGTGGCGCCGGAGCTGTCAGTAACACGCAGGGCAAATCTGGCGCTGCCGCTGTTGGTTGGCGTCCCGCTCAGTGCACCGCTGCTCTCAAGCCCCAGACCGTCCGGCATCCCATTCAGGGCGTTGGCGCTCATGGCCCAGGTATAGGGCTTCGTGCCGCCCCGGGCCTCCAACGGTTGCAAGTATCGCTCGGCAACGGTGGCATCCCGCAGTTGTTGGGGAGTGACTATTGCCAGGGGCTCAGACTGGAGCGGCCCCAATATCTGTCCGGCGTATGGAAGCATTGCGATGAGGACAACGCCCCCAAGGGCCGTCAAGCCGCTGAATACCGGCACAGTAACCAGACCGGCGGCCGAGAGGCCGTAATCATAGAATCCGGTCTTGTTCTCGCTCTCGCTCCCCAAGCGGCTTCCCAGACCAATTGCCGCCCCCACCATATAGAAAACCGAAGCCGCGATAACCGACCCTCTGGACGCATTCTCGACAAGGGCGAGTATCAGCAGCACGTAGACCGTGAGGGATGTGAAAAACAGCGTCGCCATCAGACGGTTTCGCGCGAGAATAAGCCCGTTCCACCGGGCCTCGCGATATTCGTTGATGGAAGCGCGCACGGACCGGAGCACTGACCGTGCCTCGGCGTTGAGCGGAGAATTCGATGGAGGAGAAGCAGTGGCGGTCACTTTATCTTTGACTGCCAGCGAAAAGCACTTCGTAACCGATAAGTCGTTACTGTCCGTGACCCTTACCTGGAATACGAAGTCGTGAGGTTTCGGCGTATTGCCGTTCAACACTCCCGTTCTGTTGTCAAGCTGAAGGCCGGCTGCCTTCAATTCTACCACCTTGGAGTCACTGATCACTTCCCACATATAGGGTGGCGTTCCACCGGTTGCCTGGAGCAACTGGGAAAAGTCGGTATTGATCTGCTGCACAGGCAATTGCGAGGGGGTGCTTATTGCCAGGGTCGGGGCAACCATTACTGTTTTTTTCAGAAACTGCCTGGCACCGGAATCGATGACGCATACCGCATTTCGCAATTTTTCCAGCAGTTCATCACGTTGTTTTGGGTCCATATCGGAACCCTCAAGTCGCAACTCATCACGAATCGCACCTTCCACAACCTTTTCCTGGGGCAGGACTTCTATCAAGGCCTCCTCGGCACTGTACAGACGTCCCCACACATTCATGTACCCCGTCCCCAGCACCCACGGAGGTCCGGACTTCTTGATTGTCTTGTCAATTTCATCGACCTGGCACTGAATTTCCATGCAGACGGTTGCTGTCTTCGCATTTCCACATTTACTCGGGTCGCTCAAGACCTCCGAGCAGAGGATATGGTGTGCCGATTTGACCTGGCAAAGGCGCCTCCCGAATTCGCCCGCGCTACTGGGCACGGCGCTCGCAAAGTCGGCACAACGACTGCAGATAAAGGCCGCCACGAACCACCCCCATACCGCGATGACCGATCCCCAGAACAAGGTGAACGTTCCTCCAGACTGGCAACGCGCAGGGACGGCCCACCCAAGACCAAGTGTGATCACAGTGGTCATGACCAGCGTCACGGGAAGCAGCGTGCCTGTGGCGATCAGCGCTCCAAAATATCTGCGCATTTCATCTTCATTCAATACTGCCAACATAAGAATAACGATCAAATAAGCCAGTATGGCGATGACAACCGGAATTAGATACTGCTGGAAGATGACGGCAGCACCAGAGCTGCCGGCAAATACAGCCACTAGGCAGACAAAGCTCGCCAGAGGTGAAAGCGTTAAGCCGATCTTGGGGATATTCGACCTATTGTTGCCTTCGCCGGTTTCTTCACAGGTATCATTTGTTTCTGAGGACGAATCCATGTGCGTACACCTCGCCGTGATTATGGCAAGTTACTCGGGCAGAGATAAAGTGATGGTTGGGACAGGGGAGTAGAGGCCAACGAAAAGGAGGGGGCGGGCTCGGGAGGAAATATCTGGCAAGGGCGGAAAGGACGTGTTGCATGGCGGACTCCTTCCACGGAGCATGCGGCCGGGCTACTTTTCCTAAGTACCTGTAATCAATCGATGTTAGCAAATTTTAGCCTCGTCTAATCCTCTGTCAAGCTGCTCCATAAAATAATTTTATTGGTACCCGACATCCCTTGCCGACAATAAAACGGTGAAATGGTACATTATCACCATGATCCCACCCCCCGACCTGATCCACGACCCCATCCCGAAGCTCCTCACCCGGCTCGCCGTGCCGGTGGGGACCGGCTTTTTCTTCAACACCATGTTCAACGTGGTGGATACCTTCTACGGGGGGCTCATCTCCACCCAGGCACTGGCGGCGCTCTCCCTCTCCTTTCCCCTCTTTTTCATCATCCTGGCGATTGGTGCCGGCACCTCCATGGGGTCCACGGCCCTCATCGGCCACGCCATGGGAAGCGGTCGGCGGGAGGATGCGGAGTTGTATGCGGCCCAGGCCATATCCTTCGGCATCTTCCACGCCCTCCTCCTGACGGTGGGTGGGCTCGCGGCGTCGCCGGCCATATTCCGGCTCATGGGGGCTTCCGGCGGGTATCTGGAGCTGGCCCTCGCCTATATGAACGTTATCGTGGCCGGCTCCGTTTTCTTCGTCGGCAACTACGTCCTCAACTCCATGCTCAACGCCTCGGGGGATACGAAGAGTTTCCGCAACTTCCTGGTGACGGGATTCTTCCTGAACCTGGTCCTGGACCCCTGGTTCATGTACGGGGGGTTCGGCGTGCCGGCCATGGGGATACGGGGGATCTCCCTGGCCACGGTGATGATCCAGGCTTTGGGGAACATCTACCTCCTGGGGCGCGTGCGACGGACGGGGCTTCTGTCGGGACGGTCATTGCGACTCCTGAGGCCGCGGCGGGAGCCGTTCCGGCGGCTCTTCGGCCAGGGGGTTCCGGCGAGCCTCAACATGCTGACCGTGTCCCTGGGCATCTTCGTCATCACCTGGTTCGCGGGGCGGTTCGGCAAGGAGGCGGTGGCGGCCTACGGCATCGGCACCCGCATCGAGCAGATCGTGCTCCTGCCGGCCATGGGGCTGAACGTGGCGGTGCTGTCCCTGGCAGCCCAGAATTTCGGGGCGGGAAAGCTGGCCCGGGTGCGGGAGACCCTCTCCCGGGCGGTGCGGGCGGGGCTCCTCATGATGGCGGGGGGAACGGTGCTGGTCTTCGTGGCGGCCGAGCCCCTGGTGCGGCTCTTTACCGCCGATCCGCTGGTGGTCGCCCACGGGGTGACCTTTCTCCGGGTGGAGGCCCTGGTGCTTGGGGCCTACACGATCCTCTACGTGAACAATTCGGCCCTGCAGGGGCTCCAGCGGCCGGCCTTCGCCCTCTGGATCGGGCTCTTCCGCCAGATCCTGTTGCCGGTGCCGGTCTTCTGGCTCCTGGCCGTGGGGCTCGGATGGGGGCTCCCGGGCATCTGGTGGGGGGTCTTTCTCGTCACCTGGAGCGCGGCAGCGGTGTCGCTCCTCTATACCCGCCGGGTGCTGCGGCTGGTGACCGAAGAGGCCGATGCGGCGATCATGCAGAACGGCGGCAACGGGCCCGCCCCTTGACTCCGGGCCGGTTCCCGCTACCCTTTACCCATGCCCGAATCGATCCTCGCCACCTTTTCCGTCAGACGTCTGGAGATCATCGCCCCAGACGGGTCAGCCGACGAACCCCTCGTCCCGGACCTCTCGGGGGACGAACTGCGGCGCATCTACTACCTCCTTCTCCTCACCCGCACCTACGACGGCCGCGCCCTGGCCCTCCAGCGGGAGGGGCGGATCGGCACCTACCCGTCGGTCCTGGGGCAGGAGGCGGCCCAGGTGGGGAGCGCCTTCGCCATCCATGAAGGGGACTGGGTCTTCCCTTCCTTCCGGGAGATGGGGGTGCACCTCACCCTCGGCTATCCTGCCCACCAGCTTTTTCAGTACTGGGGAGGGGACGAGCGGGGACTCCGCACCCCCGACGGCATGAACATCTTCCCCATCTGCGTCTCCGTGGGGACCCACATCCCCCACGCGGCCGGGGCGGCCCTGGCCGCAAAACTTCGAGGGGACCGGATCGCCGTAATCGCCTATTTCGGCGACGGCGGCACCTCCAAGGGGGATTTCCACGAGGGGTTCAACCTGGCGGGGGTCCTGGGGCTCCCGACGGTCTTCATCTGCCAGAACAACCAGTGGGCCATCTCGGTTCCCCTTTCGGCCCAGACCGCCTCCCAGTCCCTTGCCCAGAAGGCACTGGCCTACGGCTTTGACGGCCTCCAGGTGGACGGCAACGACGTCCTGGCCGTCTACCGGGCCACCCGGGAGGCCCTGGAGAAGGCCCGAAGCGGCGCCGGACCCACCTTCATCGAATGCCTTACCTACCGGATGTCCGACCACACCACCTCCGATGACGCGAGCCGGTACCGCTCCCCCGAGGAAACGGAAAAATGGCGGGAGAGGGACCCGATCCTGCGCTACGAGCGGTTCCTGGCGAAGCGGGGGCTCTGGAACGAGGACTACGCCGCCGAGATGAAGGGAAAGGCGGAAGGGGAGATCGACGAGGCGGTTCGGCGCTACGAAGCGGTGCCGCCGCCGGCGCCGGGGGAGATGTTCGATTTCGTGAGCGGGGAGTTGTCGGCAAGACAGCGGCAGCAGCGGGAAACACGTTCCTGAATAACACGGAGAGACGGAGGACACGGAGGAAAATCAAGAAGTTATCCTTAAACAACAATCTGAGCCATTTCTCCTTCTTGGTTGCAAAACAAGTAAGTTCATTGGGTTGACTGCTCCGTGCTCTCCGTCTCTCCGTGTTATTCGAATTGTCTTTGGATGAAAGGTGTTAATTCACGATGCCCCAAATGAACATGGTCCAAGCCATAAACCTCGCCCTCCGGGAGGAGATGGCCCGGGATGACCGGGTGGTGGTCCTCGGAGAGGACGTGGGGAGGGACGGCGGGGTCTTCCGGGTGACGGAGGGACTCTTTGACCAGTTCGGCCCGGAGAGGGTCATCGACACCCCCCTCGCGGAGTCGGCCATCGTCGGCGCGGCGGTGGGGATGGCGGCCTACGGGCTTCGGCCCGTGGCGGAGATCCAGTTCATGGGGTTCATCTACCCCGCCTTCGACCAGCTTTTCGCCCATGCCGCCCGCATCCGCACCCGCTCCCGGGGGCGCTTCACTGCGCCGCTCGTGGTCCGCACCCCCTACGGCGCCGGCATCAAGGCGCCGGAGCTCCACGAGGAGAGCACCGAGGCCTTTTTCTGCCACATGCCCGGGGTGAAGGTGGTGGTCCCCTCGGGGCCATACAGCGCCAAGGGGCTCCTCACCGCCGCCATCCGCGACCCGGACCCGGTCCTCTTCCTGGAGCCGACCCGCCTTTACCGGATGGTGAAGGAGGAGGTGCCGGAGAGTGAGTACACCCTTCCCCTGGGGAAGGCCCGCATTGCCCGGCCGGGGAACGCTGTCACGGTAGTTGCCTGGGGGAGCATGCTCCAGCGGGTCATGAAGTCCATTGAGGGGTACGACGCCGAGGTGATCGACCCCATGACCCTCTCTCCCTTTGACTGGGAGACGCTCCTGGCCTCGGTACGGAAGACAGGCCGGCTGGTAGTGGTCCACGAGGCCCCCCTCACCTGCGGCCTCGGCGCCGAGATAGCCGCCACCGTGGCCCAGGAGGCGATTCTCCATCTCCGGGGACCGGTCATCCGCGTGACCGGTCCCAACGTGCCAGTTCCCCTGGCGAAGCTCATCGACCACTACCTGCCGTCGCCGGAGCGGATCCAGGCGGCGCTGGACGAGGTGCTGCAGTATTAAACCTGGAAACAGCAATTGGAATAACACGGAGCAACGGAGCACACGGAGAAAACCCTGAATCCATTGCTTTACCAAAGCATACGCACGGTTTTCACTGCATCTTGAATGGATAGGTTTTGATTTCTCCGTTGCTCCGTTGCTCCGTGTTATTAATGACTTTTTCAAATCGACAGGAGAAACCCATGCCCTTCGACTTCAAACTCCCCGATCTCGGTGAAGGGACCACCGAAGCCGAGCTGAGAAAGTGGCTCGTGAAGGAGGGCGACGCCGTCCGAGAGCACCAGCCCGTGGCCGAGGTGGAAACCGACAAGGCGGTGGTGGAGGTACCTTCCCCCCGCGGCGGACGGGTCGGCCGACTGACACGGCACGAGGGTGAGACGGTGGCGGTGGGGGAGACGCTTCTCACTATTGTTGAGGAAGGCGAGGTGACACCGGAGCGGCCCAAGTCGGTGGGGATCGTGGGAGAACTTCCTGAAGTGGAGGAGGAGCACGAGATCATCGCCACCCCCCTGGTGAGGAAACTGGCCCGTGAGCAGGGGATCGACCTGTCCACGGTCCGGGGGAGCGGCCCCCGGGGGAGCATCACACCTGACGACCTTCAGAAGGTTTCCCCCGCACCAGCCCAGCCCACGCAGAGCTTCGGCCCGGTAGAGCTGGTTCCCCTGCGGGGGGTGCGGCGCGCCATCGCCCGGAACGTCATCGCCTCCCAGCGGAACACCGCCTTCGTCACCGGCATGGAGGAGGCGGACATCACCGAGCTCTGGGAACTTCGGCAGCGGGAGCAGGGGGCCGTGGAATCACGGGGCGCCCACCTCACCTTCCTCCCCTTCTTCATGAAGGCGGTCCAGCACGCCCTGCGGGAGCACCCCTACCTGAACGCGGCCATCGACGACACGGCCGAGACCATCGTCCTCAAGCGCCATTACCACTTCGGCATCGCCATGGAGACCCCCGACGGCCTCATGGTGCCGGTTATCCGCGACGTGGACAAAAAGAGCATCATCGAACTGGCGGCCGAGATCCAGGAACTGGGCAGGAAAGCCCGGGAACGGACCATTGCCCTCGACGAGCTGAAGGGGAGCTCCTTCACCCTCACCAACTACGGCCACTTCGGCGGCGTCTTCGCCACCCCCATCATCAACTGGCCCGACGTGGCCATCCTCGGCTTCGGCCGCATCAGCGAGCGCCCCTGGGTCCACCGTGGCCAGATCGCCATCCGTCGCATCCTCCCCCTCTCCCTCACCTTCGACCACCGGGTCACCGACGGAGCCGACGCGGCCCAGTTTCTTCAAAAGGTGGTCGCCTACCTGGAAGACCCGGCGCTCCTCTTCATCGAGAGCACCTGAGCGGCCCTCCCGAAACTGCGGTCACAGAACATCCTGCAAAGTCATCTTTACACCTACCGTCGATTTTTTTTACACAAACACCTGATTAATCCCCCCGTTTCTTCAAAAAACATATAAATGTTAGACAGTTAGTTTTTGGCATGTTTATTGTTGAAGTAATCGGTTGACCGCGCAACGCGCACATCCCAAAGGAGGAACCGATGAAACGAACCCTGACCTTGATCATTCTCGCATGCACCCTGATGATCGGCTCCGTGGCGCAAGCCGTGACACTGTCCTTGATCCCGCAAAACCAGACCATCGACCTTGGCAACACCGCCAGCTTCAGCCTGCTCCTGTCAGGGCTCGACCAGGGAATCGGTCTGGGCGGATTCGACATCGACGTCCAGTATGACCCGGCTATTCTTGACTACAACGACGACCTGGCCATAGTCGGCAATTATGTTGATTTCAGTTCCCATGTGCCGGGCACCCTCAATCTGCTGGGGTTAGCCCCCTCTTTTGTTACGCCAAGTGAGCTGGCGACCTTCTCCTTCACGGGCATTGCCCACGGAACAAGCATCGTGGATCTGTTCGTGAACGATCTCATTGGGGATATTATCCTTACCAATCCGGAAACCGGCGAAAATGAAATAGTTTCGTTCTTCATCACCGACATCGCCACTGAAGGCGCCGCTGTTAACGTCGTCCCCGAGCCGGGCACCCTGATTCTCCTTGGCGCCGGACTGGCCGGGCTTGCCGTCTGGCGGCGCAGGCACTCCTGAGAACGGGCGCCGGCTCCACCCCCTTTTGACTTTCCACCCTCCCGCGTTAAGCTTCATCCAGATATGACGTGTCGCCGCCCCGCCGGGGCGGCGGCACCCCACATTCCCGGCTTCTCCGGACCATCACAATGCTTCCCTGTATCTTTGCGCCACGAACCATTGCCCTCATCGGCGCCTCCGCCGACGAAGGTAAGCTGGCCGGCATCGTCCTGCGAAACCTCCGCCGGTTCCGGGGACGTCTCTACGCCGTCACGCCCAGGGGGGCAGGACTGGCTGGCCTCATGGTCTGTCGGTCTCCGGAGGAGCTCCCCGAGACGGTGGACCTGGCGGTGATCGTGCGGCCGGCACCGGAGATCCCCGGCCTCGTGCGCGCCCTGAAGGGAAAGGCCCGCTGCGCCGTCATCGTGAGCGCCGGCTTTGCCGAGGTGGGAGAAACATCCCTCCAGGAGGACGTGGCGGCCGCCGGCCGGGAGGCGGGGGTGCGGCTCCTTGGCCCCAACTGCCTCGGGGTTTTCAGTCCGGCCAGGCGGCTCGACACCTTCTTCCTCCCGACGGAGCGGCTCAGGCGGCCGAAACGGGGGGCCATGGCAGTAGTCTCGCAAAGCGGGGCGGTCCTCATCACCGTTATGGAAGCACTGGCCCGGCGCGGGATCGGCGTTTCCGCCGCGGTCAACTACGGAAATGCCGTCGACATCGACGCCCCGGAGATTTACGATCACCTGGCCGATGACCCTGATACGTCCGTGGTCATTGCGTACCTGGAGTCGGTGGGGGACGGTCGGCGTTTTATTGAGGCGGCCCGGCGCCTGGCGGGGCGGAAACCCCTCTTGATCCTCAAGGGGGGAAAGGGGAAAAGGGGCGGAAGCGCGGTCTTCTCCCACACGGGGAGGCTCGCCGGGCGCTACGACGTGTTCCACTCCATCCTGGCCCAGGCCGGGATCCGGGAGGCGGATGATTTCGACACCCTCATCGACACGGCCCACGCCCTCGCCTCCTGCCGCTCCGCCACGGGACGGCGGGTCTTCATCCTCACCAACGCCGGCGGGCCGGGGGTTCTGGCGGCGGACGCATGCGCCCGCCTGGGTCTCGACCTGCCGCCGCTGCCGGACGCGGTGCGGCACCGACTCCGTGAGGCGTTTCCCCCCTTCTATGCCATCGGCAACCCCACCGACCTGACCGGACAGGTGCGCGACGACGACTACCGGCGCGTCCTGGATGAGGTGGCCGACCTCTACGACGGTTTTATCGTCATCGCCCTCACGGGCGTGGCCGGGGTGACGCTGGAGCTTGGAGCAATCGTGGAGGATTTCCACCGCAGAAGCGGCAAGCCGGTCACCCTCTACGTGGAGCAGGGGGGGATCGCTGCCCGGCTCACCCGGCGGCTGGAACGGGCGGGGCTCCCGGCATTCCCTTCGCCTGAGCGGGCGGTGCAGGGGTTGGCAGCAATTCTCGACAGTGGCGAGGAGCAACGTTCAGGGCCTGAGAGAGGCGAGGAGAGAGGGAAGCCTGTTGCGGCGGCGGCACTGAAGCATTTCCTTGCCCGCCGGCCGGGGCTTAACCGGTTCATGGAACACGAGGTCAAGGAGCTTCTGGACGAGTTGGGTCTGGCAACACCACGCCGGTTCTTTGTTCCCTTCGGCGGGACCCTCCCCGGCGACCGTGGCCTCACCTTCCCCCTGGTGGCCAAGGTGGCCTCGACGCGCATCACCGGCAAGAGCGACGTTGGGGGTGTCCGGACCGGCATCCTCAGCCGGGAAGCGCTGCTGAAGACACTGGACGAGCTGGGGCGCATCGGCGGTGCGGAAGGGATCCTTCTGGAGGAGGAGGTCCCTCCCGGCGTGGAGGCCATTGTCGGCGGCATCGTGGACCCCAGCTTCGGGCCGGTGGTCATGGCGGGGCTCGGCGGGGTCATGACCGAGTTTCTCCACGACGTGGCCTTTTCCCTGGCTCCCGTAACCCACGGGGAGGCCCTCCGGCTCCTGGAGCGGACCAGGCTCGATACCCCCCTGGGCGGCTTCCGGGGAAGCCCCCCGGCGGATCGACATGCCTTGGCCGAGGTTATCGTCGCCGTATCGGAGATGATTGCCACTGAGCTTCTGGAAGAAATTGACCTGAACCCCGTTGTCGTCTACCCCCGTGGCGTCACTATCCTCGACGCGAAGCTGAAGCGGCGCAATCCCGCATCCTGAGCCCATCTGCCGTTCCCTCTCCCAGTTTTCCCTCCCCTTTTCGACATCCCCGTCAATCGCCATTTTTTGACCCACATCATAATTTTTTCGACGTGATGGGTGTAGGGTACAACCATCACGAACGAGGGAGGCGAACCATGGAACTGAAAAACGATCTTGGCACCACGGCGATCCAGGACGTCATTGCAAAATACCCCGAAATCGGCGAGATCCTGCAGCGCTATGATATCGGTTGTGTCACCTGCAAGGTGGGTATCTGCCTCCTGAAGGACGTGGTCTCCATCCACGGACTCTCCAAGGAGGACGAGGCCCAGATCGAGTTGGAGATCAACAACTACCTGACCCGAAAAGCGGCATAGACACTCAGACGAATCCCACAGCGGCTCACACACAAAGAACACGAAAAGGAGAACAGATCATGTCCAATCTCGGTTGCGGCTGCCCCGGCAGCATGGCTCGCGTCATCGAAAGAGAAGAAACCGTCACTACCGAAACCACCGCCAAGCCCCAGTCGGAGCTTCGCCAGTGGCCGGTCCAGCTCCACCTGGTTCCGCCATCGGCCCCCTACTTCCGCAACGCCGACATCCTCGTCTCGGCGGACTGCGTGGCCTTCGCCCTCGGCTCCTTCCACCAGGACCTGCTGAAGAACAAGGCCCTGGCCATCGCCTGCCCCAAGCTTGACGAGACCGGCACTTACGTGGAGAAGCTGGCCACCATCTTCAGGGACAACGACGTGAAGAGCATCGCCGTCGCCATCATGGAAGTCCCCTGCTGCCGCGGCCTTGACCTCATGGTGCAGCAGGCCCTGGCGAAATCGGGAAAGGATATCCCCCTGGAAACGATCATCATCGGGATTGACGGCGAACGGAGGAACTGACCATGAAACGGGATATTACCCGGGCACTGGTGGACGAGCACCGGCTGATTCTCAGAATGCTCGCCCTCCTGGAGCGGAACGCCCCCCTCACTGCGGCGGGGCGCTACACCAACTACCAGTTCTACCGGGACGCGGTGGATTTCATTCGCAGCTACGCCGACCGCTTCCACCATGCCAAGGAAGAGGACATCCTCTTCGAGGCCCTCATAACCAACGGCATGCCTCGGGAGAACAGCCCCGTGGCGGCCATGCTCATGGAGCACGACCGGGGCCGGGCCTACGTGAAGGCCATGGAAGAGGCGGCCCTGGCCGCCGAGAGAGGCGACGCCACCCGCACCGACGCCCTGGCCGAGAACGCCCTCGCCTACCTGACCATGCTCCGGGAGCATATCGACAAGGAAGACACCATCCTCTACCCCCTGGCCGAGCGGGTCATTCCGGAGGAGCTGCGCGACGGCATCATTACAAGTTACCGAGCGGCGGAGGGCCGCACGCCGGCCGACTTCGCAGAGCGCTACCGGCAGCTTGTGGAGCGGTACGAGGCGGAAGAGGTTGCCCGGGCCGCCTGAGGGGGCTCTACGAGTCACTCAAATAGAAAGGGGAGATCAAATGATCTCCCCTTTCTTCATTACTCACAGTTGAGGCTTCCGACTCAGGTCACGTTGTGGCGCCTGAACCATGACCACCCCACCGGCGTCACTACGGCCGCCAGCACAGCCCACCCGACCGCCAGCTCGACCGGGAAGGTCCATGGGTTGGCAATCATCATGAGAATGACCGGCGACACGACAATCAGGAAAACAAAGGTCATCACTCCCGAAATTCCGTTCATAATCGTATCCTCCTTATCGGCGACTCTGCTCTTTCCGACCAAAAAACAACTCAAGTTACTCCGTCAACTGATCGATGCGCCACGAAAAATGCCCGGTTCCCCGGGCATTTTTGTCACTCTTATGAAGCTAGTCACCGATCATGCCTGGTTCCGGAAGCTGTACCGGGTCGCACACGTCGGCAGGATTGTGGGCCTTAACTCCGCACTTGCTGCAGGAAACGGTCGCATTGGCCGTCAAGCAGTGGATCGTTTGTGCATCCTCAATGTTGCAGAGCATCTCGTGTTTTCTCATGGTTCACACCTCCTTTGAGGTGAAGGTTAACCAGTTGTCCTAATTACATTAAAGCATAATTCAGGATAAATTCAAACCAGAAACAAGAGAGAAACATTTACCAGCAACAAGTCAGATATTCCCTTCCTCCAACACCCCCATGATCCGCTCAAGGTTCACCCGGGCCACCAGATAGTCGCGCCGGGCCCGCCACTGGCGGCTTTGCTGCCGGGGAGTTCTTCGCCCTGTCTTCCTTCGAACAACCGGAGAGGACTCCCGCTCCGAGCGCAAGCGCCATAAGAACCACAACCTATTCATCGCCACCTCCCGCAGCAACGCTGTCGAGCACAAGGCCGAGCATCCGCTGCAGCCCGTCCCGGTCAATGCGGGGCGGGTCATTGCAGAGTTGCTCCTCCATAACGGTATTCATACAGGAAATGATGGTCCACGTAACCACATGCACATCCACAGACCGCAACTCAATTTTGAACCTGATTAGCGCCAATCTTCAGCTAACGTACCCAAAAGTCCCCTCTCCCTAAGGGAGAGGGTTAGGGTGAGGGAGAAATGGGTGATTTTTAACACTCTTTGTCCCCTCATCCGGCCTTCGGCACCTTCTCCCTATGGGAGAAGGGACTGGCTGAAGATCAGCACTAATCAGAATTTTGAATGATCTGTGGGACTTGCAAAGAGTTGTTGTCACAGCGGTGAAAGGAATTTTTTGTTGACATTGAGGCCAGAATGAATATGATGCGCCAAAACTGAATAGTCATCAGCCTGCAAGCGATAACGATAAGTACTAAACCATCCGCGAGGGTGGGACGGAAAGCCTATAGGGTCTCACAGAGACAGCCGGGTGGCCGAAATATCTGCTCAATAGATATTCTGGCCACCCGGCTTTTTTTATTTCCGCTCCGAGGAGGGCAGGAGGTTACACGATGAGCATTCCATTCAGGGACCAGCTCCCTCACTTGATTGCAGGTGCAGTTTCCGTTTCGAGGGGAGAATACGGCAGCCAGACTCGAAGTCACCCATTAAATAGCACTGTTAGTTGCGCTATATTTTACTGGCCTGTAACGACCCATCTCACCTCGCACTACCCAGGAAAGGAGGAGATACGCACTTTATTTATAAGTCAGTTATTGTAACCAGTACTGCAGCACCATCAAAAATCGACTTTCAGGAGGAATCAATGACGAAACGGATTTTGTCGCTCATTCTCGCAGGACTCTTCGTACTGGGAATCGCAACATTCAGCTTCGCCGGCGGCACGCCGGACGATGCGAAGGCGCTCGTCAAAGAGGCGGTAGCCTTTGCGAAGGCCAACGGCAAGGAGAAGGCCTTGGCCGAGTTCAGCAATCCGAAGGGACAGTTCGTACGGGGTGATCTCTACGTCTTCGCCGTTGATTTTAATGGCGTCATGGTGGCCCACGGCGCCAACCAGACACTTATCGGCAAGAACATGATGGATGCCAAAGACCCCGATGGCGTTCCGTACATCGCGAAATTCGTGGAAGTCGGCAAACAAGGGGGCGGCTGGGTTGACTATAAATGGCCGCACCCGAAAACCAAGCAAGTGACTCCCAAGACTTCCTACGTGGAAGCGGTTGACGACATCATCGTCGGCTGCGGGGTACACAAGTAACGAGGCAATGGGAATCGAGGCGGAATAAACGCCGCCTCCCTCACGCAAAGAGGCCGGTGGGACTGGATCCCCCGGCCTTTTCCCTTTATGCGTTACGAACCCCGACTTACTCGATCTCCCGCACCGCCTCAAGAAGTTCATCGTAACCGATGCCGGCGCGGACAACCACGCCGAACCCCTCGGTGCCGTAACGTCGGTAGAGGTCGAAGAGGGGATGCCTCTCGCCGGCCTCGTCCTTCACGCTCTTCACGGTGACAATCCCCACATCGGCAAGCTGGGGGTGGGAGCAGGAGTTGGGACAACCGGAAATGGACCAGGATAGGTCTTCGCCCGCCTCCCCCAGCGCTCCGATGAGCGCCCGGGCCACGTCGCGGGTCGGTGCGAGACCCATCTTGCACTCGTGGTTGCCGGGGCAGACCCGTAAGGTGACCCGCTCCTCCCGGGAGCCGTTGCCAAACCCGGCCGCAGAAAGGGCACGAACCGCATCATCCCGCCTCACTCCCGCGTCGAGACAAAAAAGAATATCCTGTCGGGAGGTAACGACCATGTAGCCACCCGCGTACTGACGGGCGATCTCCGCTAAGGCCGCAACCCCCTTTGTGCTCAGCTCGCCGGCAAAGATGCCCGCCGTGAGCCGCTCGGCCGCTCCTTCTGCAGGGGTAGGCGTCAGGGGGGTCGCGAGCCCCTCTCCGAGTGCAAGTGAAGGAATCACCGCCACCCGCTCCCGAACAAGCCCCACGAACTCCTCCCGGCCCCGTTCCCGAACGAGGTGCTTGAGCCGCTTCGGCTTGGGGACCAGTTCCCGGTAGATGGTTATGATCGCCTCGGCCAGGGGGAGGAGCCGGTCGCCGGCGATTCCCTCTTCCAGGAGGAAGGATGAGTGGGGTTCGCGGCCCAGACCGCCGGCAACCCAGACGTCGTAGCGTTGGTCTCCGTCGTCCCCTTCCCTGAGGACGACAGAAAGATCCTGAATCAGGTGCCGCCCGTCACCGTAGCCGGTGAAAACGCCGATCTTGAACTTCTTGGGGAGCCCCTCGAAGCGGGGATTATTGGTAAAGTGGGTCAGGAACCGGCGTGCCAGGAACTGGGCGGTGCCATAACCGGCATCGCCCGGCACGGCGCAGACCACGCCGCGCACCGCACCGCCGCAGGCCCCCCGCGTCGTGAGACCCACCGACGCCAGCATCCGCCATGCGGGGGCCAAGTCTTCCTGCTTCAGCCAGTGGAGCTCGATGCTCCCCCGCGTGGTCAGATGGATGGAACCGCCGGCGAACCGGTCGGCGGTCTCCGCCACCCTGAGAGCCTGCTCCGTGGAGATGATTCCCGCCGGAACCTTGATCCGGAGCATGAAATTGCCCGGCTGACGCTGCTCGTACACCCCGTCTATCCGCACACTCTGCGGGTCGAATGTCATTGTTTACCTCGTTTGTATTAAATAACCCACTCCTCAGAACTCAATCTACACTATATTAGGCAATAATACAACCGAAGAAAATTCATTAACCCTTGAGACAATCATTGCCGCTCTTCTTTTCCCCCCTTTTCCCGCATCTTTCGCGCGCCGTCGGGTGGGGCATTTACCGGTTTTTGTGGGGGGGCAGGCGCCGGCGCGGTCGTTGCGCCCTGCTCTCTCTTCCCCCGTTTTTCTCCGCCCCTGTACGGCGGCCGTCCCTCCCCCCTGCCAGCATGCGGGCCGACGGCCGCTGGCCGCTCCTGACGCGGCGGGGTTGACGTTGCGGGCGGCACTGTTACCGGTTGCGACTGACTCCGCGTCACCGGAGGCGGTGCCGTTGACGGCGTCACCGGCCGCTCCTGACGGATCTGTCTTTGCGTTGCGGGCGGCGGCTTCACCGGCCGCTCCTCCAACCGCCTCCCCGGGACGCGCTCGGGTCCGCCGGGGCTCCTGCGTTTCCGTTCAATCGTATCCTTCGTGCGGTCCTGCTGAGGTCGCGCCCCCTGTACGGCCTGATCTCGCACCGCAGGGAGAGGTGGGTTCACGACGGTCCGTCTCGGCGCCTCGCGCCGTAAGACACGCAGATTGTCGGGCTGGCGCCCCGGGGTGAAAACCGACCCCTTTTCGCTGGGGACAAGCCTTCGTTCGCGACGAATTTCCTCCACCCCAACGCGATTCACCCGCTCCGGGGGCCTGTGTCCAGCAGGAATCGCCTTGATGACCGGCCGCCTCGTTTCCCGCTCGGGCTTGAAACGGGGCGGCCCCACGCTCGCATCGCCGACGGTGAAGGGGTTCCGCACGGTCACCCGCTGTTTCTTCCCCGTGAGGAAGGTGTCACGATGAATGATTGTCACAGCATTGCGGACATGGACATTGCGATAATCCCGCACAATGGTGCGGGGAATGGCTGCATTCGTGATGTTGACGCTGAGAGGGCCAAAGCTCCCGTAGCCGTAGTAGACATCACCCGGCGCCAGCGGCACCCAGGCGACGGACGTTGGCGTGTAAACCCATCCCACGTAGCCGGGGCCCCACGAGACCGCGCCCCGAGAAGGGGGCACCCAGCACCAGCCAATCCGGGAGGAGAAGGCCCAGCGGCCATAGTGGTACGGCACCCACCCCCACGGCTCGTAGGATATCCAGACGTAGTTCCCCCGGACCCAGGCCCACCGGCCCTGGCGATAGGGGGACCAGTTGGCGGGAAGGGAAACCCGCGGCGCCCAGACATAGCCGTATTCCTGAACATAGTGCCAGCGGCCGTAGTCGTCCAGGTCCCGGGCGTAGTCGTCGAGCTCGTCGGGGACATAGCGGAGACTCTCCGCCCCATCCACAAGCCGATTATCCCTGCTGCGGTTCCAGGTCTCCCACCCGTCAGGGGGCTCGATGGGGGCAATCACCGCCCCGGTGCCATCGGTGAGGCGCAGGGCGTTTCCCGCCGAGACGCGGGTCCTGCCGCGCTCCGTCTCCACGAGGGCATACCCCTTGATGACCGATACGTCGGTGACGCCGTCCTGCCCCGCATCGACCATGACGAGGGAGTTGTCGAAGATACCCGCGGAGGCATGGGGGGTGTCCACCTGAATGTGGTCGATTCCCCCTTTCCGGTTATTGATGTAGGCGCGTCCCTCGGCCAGATAAAACTGGAACGACTCCTCCTGCAACTCCACGATGTCGAGGGCAGTGCGAGCATCGAGCCGCAGGTAGACCCCGTACTGCAGCTGCAACTCGGCCCGCCCGCCTGCAGGGACCCAGATCCGGTCCCCGTCGGCAAGGGGCATATTGGCCACTGCCGGCACCCACTCGTCGCCGTCCTCGGCCTGGACCTGCACGTCGCCGCTAACGAGGGAAAGCCTCACAAGCCCCAGCTCCGCGGCCCAGGCCGAGCAGGGAACCGCCATCAGCAGTACCATCAGGACCATTCTCAGTATGTTCATGATCTACCTCCCTCTATCCACGCATACGCTGTTCTCAGTGTACCGTTCACATCCGACGACACAACACTCCTTGCCTCGCCGCGCCGTTTCGCTATACTTTCGGGAAATCCGCGCCACCGGAGGCCCCATGCAGCACCCGCCCCTCGACTCCATCCGCAACATCGGCATCATCTCCCATATCGACGCCGGCAAGACCACGGTCTCCGAGCGGATTCTCTTCTACACCGGCGAGACCCACCGGATGGGTGAAGTCCACGACGGCGAAGCGGTCATGGACTGGATGCCCCAGGAGCAGGAGCGGGGGATCACCATTACCGCCACCGCCACGGCCTGCCGCTGGGGAGGCTACTGGATCAACCTCATCGACACCCCGGGACACATCGACTTCACCATCGAAGTGGAACGGAGCCTGCGGGTTCTGGACGGCGCCGTGGCCATCTTCAGCGCCGTTGAGGGGGTGCAGCCCCAGAGCGAATCGGTCTGGCGCCAGGCCGACCGCTACCGGGTCCCCCGGGTCTGCTTCATCAACAAGATGGACCGCGTCGGCGCCGACCACCGGGAGACCCTCCGGCAGATGGAGGTGAAACTGGGGGCCCGGCCGGTGTTCCTGCAGCTGCCGGTGGGGGCCGAGGCCTCCTTCGCCGGGGTTGTCGACCTGCTTGCCGAAGAATTCCTCACCTTCAGAGATGACGACCAGGGGCGCACCGTTGAGCGCCACCCGATTCCGGCGGAGGTTGCCAAGGAAGCCCGGTCGGCCCGGGAGGCACTCATCGAGACGGCAGCCGATTTCGACGACGGGATCCTCACCGACTTCCTTGAAGGAACGGAGATCGCGACGCAACGCATCCGGGCCGCCCTGCGAAAGGGGACCGTCACCTGCCGGATCGTCCCGGTCCTTCTGGGAACGGCCCTGCGCAACAAGGGAATCCAGCCACTTCTTGATGCCATTGCCGCCTACCTCCCCTCCCCCCTCGACGTTCCTCCTGTAACCGGACAACGCCCGGACGGCGAAACCGTTGACACCCTGCCGTGCGATCCTGCGGGGCCCCTCTGCGCCCTGGCCTACAAGGTCCAGTCGGACGAGGGGAGAAAACTCACCTATCTGCGCATTTACTCGGGAACCGTGAAGGCCGGGGGGGCCCTCTGGAACAGCAGCCGCGGCTGCTTCGAGAAGGCGGCGCGCCTCTTCCGGATGCACGCCCACAAGCGGGAGCAGATCGACGAGGCTCTCGCCGGTGACATTGTGGCCGCGGCGGGGCTCAAGGAGGTGCTCACCGGCGACACCCTCTGCGACCCGGCCCACAAGGTGGTCCTCGCCGGCCTCACGGTGCCGGAGCCGGTGGTGGCCCTGGCCGTGGAGCCCAAGGGGGTCGACGACCGGGACAAACTCCTCCCTGCCCTGGAGAAGCTCCAGTGGGAGGACCCAACCTTTCGGGTCCACGAGGACGAGGAGACGGGCCAGACGATCCTCACGGGCATGGGAGAACTCCACCTGGAGGTGGTCACCGACCGCCTCGGGAGGGAATTCGGCGTCCAGGTGAAGACCGGCCGCCCCCAAGTGGTCTACCGCGAAACCATCACCCGCCCGGCGGAGCGGCAGGAGCTCTTCCGGACCGAATTCGAGGGGAAAGTGCAGGGGGGAGAAGTGCACCTGCGGCTTACCCCCCTCCCCCGGGGCGAGGGGGTACGGCTCGTGGTGCCGCCGGCGGAGGTGCTCGGCATCACCCGGGAGCTCCACGGGGCCCTCGCCGAGAGCCTCACCCGGGCGTCGTCCACCGGCTGCGTCACCGGCTACCCCCTCACCGACATAGAAGTGAGGGTGACCGCCGTGCCGGTGGAGCCGGGCGTTACCACCGAAGCCGGAGTGAGGGCCGCCGCCGGCCGGGGGCTCATGCACGCCGCCCGGGACGGCGCCCCCACCCTCCTGGAACCACTCATGGAGATGGAGATCATCACCCCCACCGAGTATGCCGGCAAGGTTCTCGGCTCGGTCCAGCAGAAGCGTGGGCGGGTGGAGGGGATTGCCTCCCAGGGGACCACCGAGGCGATCCGGGCCCTCGTCCCCTTGGCCGAGATGTTCGGCTACATGAGCGAACTGCGCAGCGCCACCAAGGGGCGCGGCAGCTACACCATGGAATTCTCCCGCTTTGACCAGGCGCCTGTGGCCGTGCTCCAGCAATTCGGCCTGTCATGAATATGTCTAAAAATTCGGCAACCTGCTTTACTTGCAGTGCAACGGCTGCTAGTATTAATTAATATTTGTGCAGCAATAATACTGAGCACACATCAACAAGGAGGTTAAGCCATGGGAATGATGCAAGAGTTCAAGGAATTCGCAGTAAAGGGGAATGTGGTTGATCTGGCAGTCGGCGTCATTATCGGCGGTGCGTTTGGCAAAATTGTCACCTCCTTTGTCAGCGACATCGTCATGCCCCCCCTCGGAATGGCGATGGGAAAGGTTAACTTCACCGACCTGTTCATCAACCTCTCCGACACACCCTACGACAGCCTCAAGGCCGCCAAGGACGCGGGCGCCCCGGTCATCAGCTACGGCGTCTTCATCAACACGATGATCGACTTCATCATCATCGCCTTCGTCATCTTCCTGGTCATCAAGCAGATCAACCGCATGAAGAAGGAGCCGGCTCCAGCGCCGCCCAACACCAAGGACTGCCCCCACTGCCTGTCGGCAATCCCCATCAACGCCACCAAATGCGGCTTCTGCACCTCTGACCTGAAGTAAGCATCGCCGCTTCATCGCTCAGACCTAGGCGATGCCCCCTCCGAGGGTGTCGCCTTTTTTCGTGGGGGATTGCCCATAAAGGCATCGACTGTGCATGGAAACCTTCATTCAATGCTACGTCACAGGGGGGTGTGATGGATGTGACCGAACAGAGGCATTTCCAGAGGGTGCCATTCGCCACGGGATCCACCGTTCAATTTCGGGGGGAAGGCCATGACGCAGAAGTGGTAGATGTCTGCCTCAAAGGCGCCTTGCTCAAGCTTTCAGAGCCCCCCACCTGCCAGAGGGGAGATACCTGCACCGTCTTCATCACCCTCGCCAGTCCGGATATCGCCATCCAGTTCGAAGCGGAGGTCGCCCACCTCCGTGACCAGTTCCTTGGCGTCAAACTTTTGAAAATTGACATCGACTCCATGATACACCTGCGCAATATCGTGGAGCTCAACACCGCCGATCCCGAACAGGTTCGCAAGGAGCTTTCCTTTCTCTACAGCGAGGATTAGATCCATCTCCGCTTCCCCGCCTCCCCTCCTTGATAAATTTTAAGTTGCTCACCCGGGGCTCCCGTGCTAACAGCTTTTCCTTTCCATTTCACGCACGGGAGCCCAACTCCATGATTCACCTCTCGAACATCACCAAACAGCACGGCGCCCAGGTCCTGTTCCGGGACGCCAGCTTCCAGATCCTTCCCGGCACCCGCACCGGCCTCGTGGGCCCCAACGGCGCCGGCAAGACCACCATCTTCCGGATCATCACCGGCGAGGAGGAGGTGGACGCCGGCGAGATGACCTGCGCCAGGAAGACCACCATCGGCTACTTCTCCCAGGACGTGGGTGACATGTCCGGCCGTTCCGCCCTGGAGGAGGTCATGGCCGGCTCTGGAGAGACGGTGAGGCTCGCCGCCGAACTGAAGGAGATGGAGGCGGCCATGTGCGAGCCCCAGTCCGACGACGAAATGGCGGCGCTCCTGGAGCGCTACGGCGCTGCCCAGGAGGAGTTCGAGCACCGTGGCGGCTACGACTTGGACACCCGGGCCCAGACGGTGCTCACCGGCCTCGGCATCGGCCCCGACCGCTTCCACCACCCGGTGGAATCCTTCAGCGGCGGCTGGAAGATGCGGATCGCCCTGGCGAAAATCCTCACCCTCAAGCCCGACGTGCTCCTGCTGGACGAGCCCACCAACCACCTGGACGTGGAGTCCATCATCTGGCTGGAGGAGTGGCTCGCCAACGAATTCGACGGGGCGCTCCTCATGACGAGCCACGACCGGGACTTCATGAACCGGATCGTGACCCGGATCATCGAGGTGGCCAACAGGACCGTCACCACCTACGGCGGCAACTACGACTTCTACGAGCGGGAGCGCGACATCCGGCGGGAGCAGCTCCTGGCCAGCCACAAGCGCCAGCAGGAGATGCTCGCCAAGGAGGAGGAATTCATCGCCCGCTTCGCGGCCCGGGCCTCCCATGCGGCCCAGGTCCAGTCACGGGTGAAGAAGCTGGATAAGATCGACCGGATCGAGATCCCCCCCGAGGAGCGGGTGGTTCGCTTCGAGTTCAGCGAGCCCCCCAGAAGCGGCGAGGACGTGGTGGTGATGAACGACCTGGGGAAGGTCTGGCAGACCCCGGACGGGGGGGAGAAGCCGGTCTTCAGCGGCGTTTCGGGGATCATCCGGCGGCTCAACAAGATCGCCGTGGTCGGGGTGAACGGGGCGGGTAAGTCAACCTTCCTCAAGGTCCTGGCGGGGCAGACCGAGCCCACCGCCGGCACCGTGGCCCTCGGCGCCAACGTGGAGCTCGGCTACTTCAGCCAGCACGCCATGGAGGTCCTTGACCCCAGGAAGACCGTCTTCGAAACCGTGCAGGAGGCCATGCCCCTGGCGAACATCGGTGTCATCCGCAATCTGCTGGCGGCGTTCCTCTTCCCGGGCGATGCCGTGGACAAGCGGATCGAGAACCTCTCCGGCGGCGAGAAGAGCCGGGTGGTCCTGGCGACGCTCCTGGCCCGTCCCGTCAACTTTCTCGTCCTGGACGAACCCACCAACCACCTGGATATCAGGGCGCGGGAGATCCTCCTGGACGCTCTCAAGAACTTCACCGGCACCGTGGTCCTCGTGAGCCACGACCGCCACTTCCTCCGCTCCCTGGTGAACCGGGTGTTCGAGGTGGACCACGGCGAGATGCGGGTCTACGAGGGGGACTACTCCTATTACCTCCACAAGAGCCACGAGCTGCATGGCTGAGGAAGGCCTTCTCGCCGAGGGAGCCGACAGGCTTCCGTGGCGGCTTCGACTACGTCAACGACCATAAATGGAAATGCCCCGGCAAGGAGCCGGGGCATAGTGTGGAACCATTGTAAGGTTTGGTTTATTGGAAGGAGAACCGCAGCCCGGCGGTGAGACTGTGCGAGATGTAGTCAGCTTCAACTTCATCGAACTTTGTGTCGGCAGTCGCAAAATACTTGTAGCCCAGATCCAGAGAAACCTGCTTGTTCAGGGCAATCCCCACACCAGCTCCCACCTGATAGGCGAAGCCCGTGTGATCATCAAATTCCTCAAAGTGCACGTTCGCATATCCCAGACCTGCGGTGACAAACGGGGTGACGATGCTTCGATTCCTGAAATCGTAGTACCCGTTCACCATAAAGGAGAGGGCTGAAAAATTGCCATCCACCTCAGTTGTTGTCCCCTGAGAGGAGATTCTGTTGGCCTCGTTATCCCGGTAGGCGATCTCCACTTCCATCCGGCCTGGGCCGAAATCGTACCCCAACGCAGCTCCGAGGTTGTATCCGGATTCGAAATCCACACTATCCCTGACCCCTGGAGAGGTCAAATCCGAATCTTCCAAGAACGTGACGCCAGTGGTCATGCTTGCGTACGGTTTTCCTTCGACCGCGAAGGCAGGGACTGCCCAAAGCGTAGCACCAACCAGCATTACAGCAGCAATTCCACGAACCACGACATCCTCCTTACCATTAAATAGCAATCAGCCGAAGTGAAAGCTACCCTCACCCTAAAAAATTGTCAATTGTATCTGTCAAAAAATATCCGCACAGCTTCTGACAACGCAGGGTTACACGACGCCTCAGAGCCGACCGACAGGGATGCGCCCCGCCTTCAGGTCGGCCACCTGCTCCGGAGTATAGGGGGGATCGAAGAGCTCCGGCGCCCCGTGGCGGCTTCGGAACAGGTCGACGATGAAGTGAACCCGGTCGGGAAAATCGGCCCAGTCCACGGCACCGGACCGACACAGGCTGTTCGGGGTCGGGTCAACGCACGCCAGGAGGGCGCGCAGCTCGGCATTGGCGATCTCCCGCAGGAGCGGAGGGAACTCCCCGGTCACGTCCTCCCCGAGCCTGAGGATGACGCCATCGGGAAGTTCAAACGTCATGAGGTGGTCGGTGATGATCAGGCGAAGCTCCTGGCGCACCGTCTCCACGAAGGCGTTGATCGCCACCTGAAGAGGGGTCGGCCGACCGGCAAGCCCCATGAGAAGCCGGCGTCCCGCCACCAGCAGGCCGCCGTGGGGGAAGATGGCGACAATGAGCCGCTCGGCAAACGCCGTCGGGTCGATGACCGCCGCGTTCAGGGCCGCAGCGATCTCGGGCTGCAGGCGCGTCTGCTCGTGGAACCCCACCTCGATGTTCGCCATGAGCAGAAACTCTGCCCTCTCCTTGGCATCGGCGGTGAACAAAGCCCGGTAGTAGTGGTTGAAGGCACGACGCAGGTACCCCTGCCCCTCCGGCGGATCACCGTCCCGGAGCGCCGCGCAGAACCTTTCGATCTTCGCGGCGTCGAAAGCCGCATCGTTCAGACAGGCGGCGAAAAACCGCGCAAACTCCCACCCGATCTCCTCGAAGACCTTTTTATTCCCCCGGGCAACGGCAACGCTTATTCGCTCCACGACCGCCTCGGGGTCCACCAGTTCCCACAGGATCTTCAAAATCTCGTCGGCCTGGAGCCGGGAACCGAAGCGCCGGGCAACCGCCGCCAGCCGCCGGGCGGCCCGCTCCGCCAGTGACCCGGAGCCGGTGAGGCGTTCGATGGTCCGCGCCAGGTCCTCCTTGCGGATCGTCTGTCCCGCCTGCCGCGATGCCCAGGTGGCGAAGGTGCACCAGTTGGCCCCCGGCGAACAGCGGCCGGCATGAACCGCCGACAGCTCGTGGTAACACTGGGTTATCTGAAGGTTGCGAATGACCGGATCCGCGAGGGTCGCGATGCGTTCCACCTCGGCAAGGGTGGGAACGGTGGGGCTGGTGGGGGTATCCATGGGACCTCCCTTATCCCTTCACTCCTGCTTTTCAAAGTTCCCCTTCTCCTGGCACTGGGGACATTTCTGCGGCTTGCACCGCCCCTCCTTGGTGAAGCCGCAGGTGCTGCATTTCCAGGTTGCCATCATTTGTCTCCTTTCGCAGTTCCGTTTTCCAGCTTGATCTCCTCCACCGTGCCGAAGGTGGAGAGCGGCTTGTCAAAGGTCTTGTCGTCCCCAGCCACGACGATCACCATCTGGTCGGGCTTGAGGTACTTCCACGCCACCCGGAGGATGTCCTCCTTGGTGACCTTGGCGATGTTGGCCCGGTAGTTCTCCAGGTACCCCTCGGGGTAGCCGTAGAATTCGAGCCGCGCCCGCTGGGTGACGACGGCGTCGGTGCGGGCGAAGCCGAAGATGAAGGAGTTTACGATGGCGTCTTTGGCCAGGGCCAGCTCGGCGTCGCTGACCGGCTCCTTGGTCATGCCGGCGATGATTGCGCGCATGAGGCCGATGGCCTTTGCAGTGGAGTCGCTCTTGGTTTCGGTTTCGGCCTCGAAGGTGCCGATGAATCGCCTCCCGATGTCGAACGCGGCATGGACGTTGTAGGCAAGCCCCTGGTTGGAGCGGATCTCGGTCATGAGCCGCGAGGTGAAGCCCCCCCCCAGGATGTAGTCCATGACCCGGATGGCATGGAGGTCGGGGTTGTTCTTGTCGATCCCCAGGTGCCCCATGCGGATGGCCGACTGGGGCACTTCTTTTCTGGCCAGGAGGACGACGGGCTTCACCTCTTTGGCCGGCTCGGGAACGGCGGGGAAGGCGATATCCTCCTGCTTCCAGCCGGCAAAGGTTTTCTCCAGGAGAGGGACGAGTTCCTTCTTGTCGAAGTCGCCGGAGACGGCAAGGATCACGTTGTTGGGGCGGAAATACCGGCCGTGGAAGGCCACCATGTCGTCACGGGTGATGGCCGTGACCGTCTCGATGGTAGGAACCAGGCCCAGGGGGTGGTTGGGGTAGAGGGCCTTCTGGAATTCGCGGTCGGCGATGGCCTTGGAGTCGTCGTTCTGGCGGCGCAGAGCCTCGATGGTCCGTTTCTTGGCCAGTGCCACCCGGTCTTCGCTGAAAGCGGGGGCCGTCATCACCTGGGCAAAGAGCTCCAGGGTCCGGGGGAGGTTCCGCTTGAGGCAGGAGAGGGAGACGCTCCCCGCGTCGGCGCCGATGCTCGACTCCACCCCCGAGGCCATGAACTCCAGCTCCGCATCGAGGGCCTGGGGGGGAAGCTCCTTTGTCCCTCCGCTCCGCATGACCGCACCGGTGAGGCCGGCGAGCCCAACCTTGTCGGCCGGCTCGTAGACGCTCCCCACGTTCACGTAGGCGGTGAGACTCACCAGGGGAAGTTCCCGGTCTGGGAGCATGTGGACGACCATGCCGTTTTTCAGCACGACCCGCTCGGTCTTCGGCACCTCGAAGACGAGGGGCGCAAAGGTCATGGTGCGGGGATCGGCTTTTTTCGCCTCGGCGCCGAGGGCGACAACGGGCAGCAGTGCGGCAAGAATGATGAGTACGAATCGTTTCACGATGATCATGGATTGTCCCCGTTACTCTCTAGTTCTCGGTCTTCTTCGTGATGAACCCCACGGTCCGGTTTTCCCTCGTGAAGTATTTCCGCGCCACGCGGATCACGTCGTCGGAAGTCACCTTGGCCACCTTGCTCCGGTGCTCGATCATGTAGCGCCAGGTGCCGGCCACCGCCTCGTACTCGGTGAGGTTGCGGGCAAGGCCGCCGTTGGAGAGCATCTGGCGGCTTTCCTCGTACTCAAGGCGGTTCAGGATCTGCTGCAGTTCCCGGTCGGTGATGGGCTCCTTCTTCAGGCGCTCCAGCTCCTCGTAGACGGCGGCCTCCACCTCGGCCACGGTGTGGGGGGCGCGGGTGGTGGCGGCGATGACGAAGAGGTTCGCGTAGCGGCTCCCCGGCGCCGAGAAGCTGGAAATCTCGGTGGCCAGCTGCTTCTCCACGATGAGCTTCTTGTAGAGACGAGAAGTGCGGCCGTCGGCCAGGATCATGTCGATGACGTCGAAGACGTAGTCGTCCGCGGCCGGGAGGCTCGGCTTGTGGAAGCCGATGAGGAGCTCCGGCTCCGAGTCGGCCACGATCTCCAGACGCCGCTCCCCCTGCTGCCCGGGCTCCACCACCGCCACGGGCCCCACTGGGGTGCCGGGAGGAATGGCGCCGAAGTACTTCTCCACCAGGGCAATGATCTTCTCGGGGTCGATGTCCCCCACCAGGGCCACGATGGCGTTATTGGGCTTGTAGTATCTCGTGTAGAACCCTTCCGCCTTCGTGCGGGTCAGGTTCTCGATGTCGGACATCCACCCGATGATCGGCTGGCCGAAGGGGTGGGCGTGGTAGGAAGTGGCCACGAAGTTCTCCCAGAGCTTCGACCCCGGCTCGGTGTCGTAGGAGCGGCGCCGCTCCTCCATGACCACGTCCCGCTCCGTGTAGAACTCGCGGAGCACGGCGTTCTGCATCCGATCCCCCTCGATGGCGGCCCAGAGCTCCAGCTTGTTGGCCGGCATATTGATGAGGTAGGTGGTGCCGTCCTTGCTCGTGAAGGCGTTGTAGCCGGAGCCGCCGTTTCGGGCGTAGATCTCGGCGAACTCCTCCTTGATGACGAACTTGGCCGCCTCGGCCTCCAGGTCACTGAGCTTCTTCTGCAGGTCGGCCACCTTTGCCGGGTCGGCCTTCTCCCCCTTGGTCTTCTCCGCCACGAGGAGATGTGCCGTCTCTTCGATCTTGTCCAGGAGCGGCTTCTCCGCGGCAAAATCCTTCGTACCGAGGGTCGTGGTCCCCTTGAAGAGCATGTGCTCCAGGAGATGGGCGATACCCCGCTCATCGCTCCGCTCGTCCACGCTCCCGACCCGGAAGCGGATCCAGGCGGCCACCGTGGGGGAGGTGTGGCGTTCCACCATGAGGAGCTTCATGCCATTTTTCAGGGTGTGCTCCCGCACCCGCTCCTCCAGGCCGGCGCCGAAGGCAGGCAACGTGAGGAGTGAGGCGAGAAGCGTGAGGAGTAAAATGGGGTACAGCTTTTTCATCAGTAACCTCGCACTGTGCATGGGAATCGTTCAAACTAAAACACTGAAAACTTCAGATACTTTTTGGGATTTTCCTTAATGTCCTTCACCAGGAGATCCAGATCGTCCACGGTCCGGTTGAGCCGGTCGTAGAGCTCCCGGTCCGAAAGGAGCTTGCCGGCGGTCCCCTCTCCCCGCTCAAGCCGGGCGGTTACTTCTTCCAGAGACTTGAGGGAGGTGTCGGCCCGGTTGATGAGGGTGAGCCCCTTGTCGTAAACCTCCCGGTCGGCCATGAGCATGCCGAAGGTTCCCTCTTTGGAGAGGAGCTTACGGTTCAGTTCCCTCACCTCGTCGGCAGCGGTGCTGGCCTTGCTGGCCACGGCAACGAGCTTGTCGTAGAGCTCCCGATCATGGAGGAGCTTGCTCATGGTCCCCTCCGACGACTGGATGTCGGTGAGGGTGTCGTCGGCCCGACTCAGAATGCTCATGAGCTTCTCGTAGGGCTCCCGGCTCTTGTTGAGCATGCCGAGGGTCCCCTCACCCCGGTTGACGGAGGCGGCGACGGTATTCAGCTCGGTGGTGAGGCGCACCAGGCTGTCGTAGAGCTTCGGGTCGTTGGCGAAGCGCCCCAGGGTCCCCTCCCCCCGCTCGGTCTTGGCCACGATGGCGTCCACCCGGTCGAAGGCCCTGGCCGCCTTCTGCACCACGTCGTCCAGCTTCGGCATGGTGGTGCCCCGAAGCCGCTCCACGGGCTTTGCCACGATCTCGCTGGTGGGGGTGATGTCCACGTACTTCTCACCCAGGAGCCCCCGGGTCTTGACGGTCACGGCCGAGTCAGCGCCGATCTTTTTGAGGGCCTCCCGCTCCACCTCCAGGACAATTTCCACCTCGTTGGTGGCCTCGGGACGCTCGAACTCGATATTGGTCACGATCCCCACGTCGACCCCCGCGAGCCAGACCGGTGCCCCCACCTTGAGCCCCGCCACGTCGGTCATGATGACCGAGAGCCTCCCCTTGGGGACGAAGAACTTGGTCTTGTCCCCCATAATGAGCACGCCGCCGGCAAAGAAGGCCAGGGCCACCAGGATGAAGATCCCCCCCTTGAGCTGGGACCACGATACGTTGTCGCTTCGTTTCATAGGGTTCTGTTTTCCGTCTGGATGTTGTTGGTTTCGTAGGTGAACAGGGAGCGGTCCGTGGGTGCCAGAAACTCGCGGATTTCCGGCAGCTGGCACTGTTTCATCTCAGCTTCCGTCCCCTCGAAGGCGAGCCGCGCCTGGTGGAGGAAGGAGAAGCGCTGGGAGACGGCAAAGGCGGTCTCCAGGTCGTGGGTCACCATGAGGGTGGTCTTCCCCTCCCCCTGGAGCCTCAGCATCAGGTTCTGGATGTTGTAGACCCCGATGGGGTCGAGGCCCGTTGTGGGCTCGTCGAAAAAGATGTACTCCGGGTCCGCCGCCAGGGCCCGGGCAATGGCGACCCGCTTCTTCATACCGCCGGAAAGCTCCGCCGGGTAGAGGTCGATGGTCTGCTCCAGCCCCACGAAGGAGAGCTTTTCCCGCACGATTTCCTCGATCTCCTTCTCGGACAGCCACCCTTCCTCCAGGAGACGGTATCCCACGTTCTCCCCCACGGTCATGGAGTCGAAGAGGGCGCCCCCCTGGAAGACGATGGCGATCTTCTTCCGGACCTCGATCAGCTGCCGCTCCCTCAGCCCACAGATGGAGACGCCGTCGATGGAGATGGTCCCCCCGTCGGGCCTCAGGAGACCCAGCATCAGCTTCAGGATGGTGGTCTTTCCGGCCCCGCTCATGCCGAGGATGGTCCGGTTCACCCCCGGCTCCAGATGGAGGTCGAACCCGTCGAGGATCCGTCGCCCCCCCACCGTGTAGGAGACCTGATCCATCCGTATGCCCCGCGTGTCAGTCACATCATCACCTGAAGACAATAAAGATTTTCGTCATGAAGAAATCACACACGAGCACCATGATGGACGTGACGACCACCGCCCGCTTGGCCGCGGCCCCCACCCCTTCGGCGCCGCCCCGGGTGTTGAGCCCCACGTAGCAGCCGATGGTGGCGATGAGGAAACCGAAGACCAGGGGCTTCGCCACCCCCTCGATGAGGTCCTGGAAGACCATGAACTGGGAGAGGGACTTCCAGTACATGAGGAGGTTGATGTCGTAGCCGGAGGCGATGATGTACCCCCCCAGGAGCGCCAGGGCGTCGGTGATCACGGCCAGAAGGGGCATGGCCACGAGCATCGCCTTGAGCCGCGAGGTAACAAGCCGGGTGATGACGTCGGTCCCCTCCACCCGCATGGCGTCCACCTGCTCGGTGACGACCATGGTGCCGAGCTCGGCGGTGATTGAAGAGCCGACCCGACCCGCCACCATGAGCGCGGAGAGGACCGGTCCCAGCTCCTTCACCATGGTGACGGCCACCATCGCCCCCACGTAGCTGGTGGCGGCGAAGGGCTTCAGCTGGATCAGGGCCTGGAGCGCCATCACCATGCCGGTGAAGAACCCCGTAAGGCTGACGATGAAAAGGGAGCCGACCCCCATCTTGTCCAGCTGGGTGACAAACTCCCGGTAATAGCGGGGCCTGCGAAAAATCCGCACGACGGCCCGGGCCGCAAGGGCGAAGTATGCCTGGAATTCCTGGAGGAACCATTTGACGGTGCGTTCGGGGTTCATACCTGTTGCAAAACCGCTCCGATGGCCTCGCGCACGTCATCCGCGAAGACGAAGGCAATCTCCTCCTTCACGTCGTCGGGGATGTCCTCCAGGTTCTCCCGGTTGCGGCCGGGGGCCACCACCGTCTTCACCCCGGCCCGCCGGGCCGCCAGCACCTTCTCCTTGAGCCCGCCGATGGCCAGGACCCGCCCCGTGAGGCTGATCTCCCCGGTCATGGCCACGTCGCGCCGGGCCGGCCGCCCCGACAGGAGCGACACGATGGCAATCACCATGGTGATCCCCGCCGACGGCCCGTCCTTGGGGATGGCGCCGGCCGGCACGTGGATGTGGATGTCGGTGTCGGCGAAGGCCGTCTCGCCAACCCCCCACTCGTCGCCGTTGGCCCGCACGAAGGAGAGGGCCGCCCGGGCCGACTCCTTCATGACGTCCCCCAGGGAACCGGTCAGGATCAGCTCCCCCTTTCCCTTCATCCGGGTCGCCTCCACGAAGATGATGTCGCCGCCGGTCTCGGTCCAGGCAAGCCCCGTGACGACCCCCACCCGGTCCTGCTCCGAGGCCACCTCGTTGAAGAAGGTGCGGGGGCCGAGAAGCTCCTCCACCACAGCAGGGGTGATGGTTTCCCGCAACGGCTTCCCCTGGGTGATCTCCTTGGCCACCTTGCGGCAGACCGAGGCGATGCTCCGCTGGAGGTTCCGCACCCCCGCCTCCCGGGTGTAGTCGCGGATGATCTTGTAGAGGGCGTCGTCAGCGAAGACGGGCGGGGTGCCCGCCAGGCCGTTCTCCTCGATCTCCTTGGGAACCAGGTAGCGGACGGCGATCTTCTCCTTCTCCTCGTCGGTGTAGCCCGAGAGCCGGATCACCTCCATCCGGTCCTTGAGGGCCGCGGGGATCGGGTCCAGCTGGTTCGCCGTGGTGATGAACATCACGTTGGAGAGGTCGAAGGGGACATCCAGGTAGTGGTCGGTGAAGCTGTTGTTCTGCTCCGGATCGAGAACCTCCAGGAGCGCGCTGGCCGGGTCCCCCCGGAAGTCGAGGCCGATCTTGTCCACCTCGTCCAGCATGAAGAGCGGATTGTTGGTGCCGCAGCGGTAGATCTCCTGGATGATCCGGCCCGGGAGGGCGCCGATATAGGTGCGGCGGTGGCCGCGGATCTCCGCCTCGTCCCGCATCCCCCCCAGGGACATGCGGATGAATTTGCGTCCCAGGGCCCGGGCGATGGACTTGCCGAGGCTCGTCTTCCCCACCCCCGGCGGCCCCACGAAACAGAGGATCGGACCCTTCATCCGCTCCCGGAGCGTCCGGACCGCCAGGTACTCGAGGATCCGCTCCTTCACCTTCTTCAGGTCGTAGTGGTCCTCGTCCAGCACCGCCTCGGCCTGGTTGATGTCGTTATTGTCCCTAGTGGCATTCTTCCAGGGCATCCCGGCCAGATAGTCGAGATAGGTGCGCGACACCGTGTACTCGGGGGAAGCGGGGTTGATCCGCTCGACCCGCTTCAGCTCCTTGTCGGCGACCTTGCGCACATCGGCGGGCATGCCGGCCGCGTCGATCTTCTTCCTGAGATCAATCATCTCGGCGGCGCGGGTATCCTCTTCGCCCAACTCCTCCTGGATCTGCTTCATCTGCTCCCGCAGCAGGTACTCCTTCTGGCTTTTGCCGACCCGCTTGGTCACCTCCGCCTGGACCTCTCCCTTCACCTGAAGCCGCTGCACCTCGCTCGTCAGGTGCATGTAGACCTTCTTGAGCCGCTCCAGGGGGTCGACGGTTTCCAGTATCCCCTGCTGCTCGTCCAGGGGGAGATTGACGTAAAGGGCCACCAGATCCGCCAGCCGCGCCGGGTTGTCGATGAGGTCGATCATCTTCATGACATCCTCGGGGAGGGGCCGGCCGTAGGAAAGGGCGATCTTGAGGAGGGCGTTGAGGCTCTGGACCAGGGCCTCGGAGACCATGGACCGCTCCACGAACTCGTGTACCGGCTCGCAGTGGCCCTGGAGGTGATAGTTCGTCTCGATCACCTCCGTCACACGGACCCGTGAGACCCCCTCGAGGACCAGTTTGGCCCCGCCTTCGGAAAGGCGTTGAATCTGGTTGACCTTGCAGAGGGTACCAATCTCGAAGAGCGGAGGAATTCTGTCAGGAGCGGCCTCCTCCCGGGGGCGGACGAGGGCCACGAGCTGTTCGCTGCCGAGCATCTCCTCGAAGCGGGCAAGCTCCTCATCCTTGAGGAACAGGGGGAAAATCATGTAGGGAAACGCCACGATCTCCCGGATAGGGTAGAGCGGCAGGATGGAAGGCATCGATATCGACACGGATTCGGACATGGGGTTCGGGTCCTCGGGTCGAAGGAGCTTGGGGTGGCGTAAGGGTATAGTAATGAGAGTAGCCGCCGAAGCCGCTCCTGTCAAGGAACGGCGCGGGAAATGAGCCCCATCGCGGGGATAGCGCCGGGAGCCAGCCCCATTACTCGGTGGCGGCCGTTTCCCACTCCTCATACAACCCGGCGATCCGTACCGTCAAGGCCGCGTGCTCTTCGCCACCCTGCCGGGCGGCTTCCAGATCCTGGAAGAAGGCGGGGTTGGCCATCCGTGCTTCCAGTTCGGCGAGACGCCCTTCCTCCGCGGCAATAGCCGCCTCCAGCTCCTCAAGACGCTTCTGGCGCCGTTTCTCATCCCGTTGACGCAGCTTCTCCTCCTCCCGTTGGCGCATCCGCGTATCCTTGGAATCAGGGATTGAGGCCTGGAATGGGGGGACTGGGGAAAGCGGGACGACCACGGAATCTGCCGACGCCTTTTTCGCCAGGTAGTACTCGTAATCCCCGTGGTAACTGGTGAGCCGCCCCCCTTCCACCTCCACCACCCGGGTGGCGAGTGCGTCGATGAAGTAGCGGTCGTGGGAGACGAAGACCACGGTGCCGGCAAAGGTCTTGAGGGCGTCCAGGAGCACATCCTTGCTGAAGAGATCCAGGTGGTTGGTGGGCTCGTCCATGAGAAGAAGGTTCGAGGGGCGCAGAAGCATCTTGGCCAGAGCCAGGCGGTTCCGCTCGCCACCGGAGAGGACCGCCACCCGCTTGTGGATGTCGTCCCCCGAGAAGAGGAAGGCGCCGAGGATGTCCCGCAGCTGGGGCACCATGGCGAAGGGGGCGTCGGCCAGGAGCTCGTCGTAGGCGGTCCGTTCGCTGTCAAGGACTTGGGCCTGGTCCTGGGCGAAGTAGTCGAGGGCAACGTTGTGCCCCACGATCCGCTCACCCGAATCGAAGGGCTTGCCGGCCAGAATCCCCATGAGAGTTGACTTGCCGGCCCCGTTGTGCCCCACCAGGGCGATCCGCTCCCCCTTCTCCACGGTGAGGCCGACGCCGTTGAGCACCACGTTGGCGCCGTAGGCCTTCACCACCCCGGCAAGCTCCATGGCGATCCGGCCGCTGGCCGGGGGATCGGGGAAGCGGAAGCGAATTTTTTTCCGCTCGGGAGGAAGGACGATCCGCTCGATCTTCTCCAACTGCTTGATGCGGGACTGGACCAGGGCGGCCTTATCGGCCTTGTAGCGGAAGCGGCTGATGAAGTCCTCGATCTTCTGGACCTCTTCGTCCTGGCGCCGCTTCGCCTCCCGCAGGGCCGCAACCCGCTCCTCCCGCTGGACGAGGTAGCGGCTGTAGGAGCAGTGGTAGTCGGTCAGGACGCTGTTCCAGACCTCGGTGATCCGCTGGCAGACCTGGTCCATGAAGAAGCGGTCGTGGGAGACGAGGATCACGGAATGGGGGTATTCCTGCAGGTACCCCTCCAGCCAGTTGCGGGCCTCGATGTCCAGGTGGTTGGTGGGCTCGTCCAGGAGGAGCACGTTGGGCTTTTGCAGCAGGAGCTTGGCCAGGGCGATCCGCATCTGCCACCCGCCGGAGAACTCGCCGCAGTCGCGGCCCCGGTCGGCGGGAAGAAAGCCGAGACCGTCCAGCACCCGGCATGCCTCGGCCTCCATGGCGTATCCGCCCCGGAGCCGGAACTCCTCCTGGATGCGGCCGTAGCGGTCAAGCAGGGCATCGTGCTCCGGCGCGTCGTGGGGAACCTCCTCCAGGCGCCGGGTGAGCACGGCCAACTCCCGTTCCATCTCCTGGAGATCGTCGAGGGCCGTCATCACCTCGGCCAGGAGCACCCTCCCCCGGGTGACGATGCCGTCCTGGGGGAGGTAGCCGACCGTGGCTCCCTTGGCAAAAATCAGCTCGCCGGCCGAGTGTTCCACGAGCCCGGCGACTATTTTCATGAGGGTCGACTTGCCGGCGCCGTTCTCCCCCACGAGGCCGACCCGCTCCCCTTTTTTCAGATGCCAGTTGATGCCGGTGAAGAGGGCTCTTCCCGCAAAGTCCTTGGAGAGGTTTTTGAGATGCAGCATGGAGTTCCGTTCCGTGTTTGTGAGATAGAGCCATTGTAGGGGGGGCAAAACGGCCTTGTCAATCTCCACTCCTGTCTAAATACCCATCAAAGCCAGTTTTTTCTTATTAATGGCAAAAAACTCTGGTATAGTTTACAGGTTTTACGCGACTTCAAGGCCCGTTCGCCATGGCTGCGGGTATTTTGGATATCAAGAATCGGGCTGCCCGGCTTCGTGCCGGCGGCGGCCGACATTTCAGCGGCGCGGGGTGTGCCCCGCTGCCCAAAAGGACTGGAACCAATGGCAAAGAAGATGCTCATCAACGTGATGCATCCAGAGGAGGCCCGCGTAGCCATCGTCGAAGACGGCAAGCTGGACAATCTGGACATCGAAATTGCGGGGAGCGAACAGACCCGCGGCAACGTCTACAAGGGGGTGGTGGTCCGGGTGGAACCGGGGCTCCAGGCAGCCTTCGTCGACATCGGCTCCAAGAGGCTCGGCTTCCTCCAGATGGGTGAGATCCACCCCTCCTTCTGGCAGTGGCGCGACGACGTCCCCCCCGAGAACCGCAACCGCCGCCCCCGCATCCAGGAGGTGGTCCGCCGGGGTCAGGAGCTCATCGTCCAGGTGGAAAAGGGGGAGCGGGACATGAAGGGGGCGGCCCTCACCACCTACATGTCGTTTCCGGGACGCTACATGGTCCTCATGCCGGGGAGCGATTCCGCCGGCATCTCCCGCAAGGTGGAAAGCGATGCCGACCGCAAGAAGCTGAAGGAGAAACTCAGCCAGATGGAGATTCCCGAGGGGATCGGCTACATCGTCCGGACCGAGGCCCTCGGCAAGACCAAGACCGAGCTGGCCAAGGATCTCCAGAACCTCCTCAGCCTCCACCAGTCGATCCAGGAGAAGGCGGCCGCCACCAAGGCCCCTGCCCTCATCTACCAGGAGATGAATGTCGTCATCCGGACCATCCGCGACTACTTCACCGCCGAGATCGACGAAGTGCTCGTGGACAGCAAGGAGGTCTACAAAGAGGCCCGTGACTTCTTCAAGCAGACCATGCCCAAATACGAGAATCTCGTGAAGCTCCATACGGAGAAGCGTCCCATCTTCTCCCGCTACCAGATCGAGGAGCAGATCGACCTGATCTACGAGAAGAAGGTGCCGCTCAAATCGGGGGGATACCTCATCATCGAGCCCACCGAGGCCTTGGTCTCCATCGACGTGAACTCCGGCAAGACCACCGGCGAGAAGGGGGTCGAGGACACCGCCTTCAAGACCAACATGGAGGCGGCCGAAGAGGCGGCCCGTCAGCTCCGCCTGCGGGACCTGGGGGGGCTCATCGTCCTCGACTTCATCGACATGCGGGACCGCAAGCACAACAACGCCGTGGAGAAGGCCCTCAAGGCCGCCCTCAAGGAGGACAAGGCCCGGGTCGAGGTGGGACGCATCTCCCAGTTCGGCATGCTGGAGATGTCCCGCCAGCGGATCAAGCAGACCCTGGAGCAGGGGAGCACTCTCGAATGCCCCCACTGCAGCGGCCGGGGCAAGGTGAAGAACGTGGAGAGCATGGCCCTCTCCTTCCTCCGCAAGGTCCACGCCGCCGCAGCCAAGGGGAACATTGCCGAGGTTCACGGCGGGCTCCCCCTGGAGGTTGCCTACTACCTCCTGAACCGCAAGAAGCGGGAGCTGGCCCGGATCGAAGACGACTACGACATCGTGGTCACGGTCAAGGGGCGCACCTCCTTCCTCATGAACGAGTTGGAACTGGAGACGGTCAAGCGGGAAAAGCCGGCCCATATCGAGCTTCCAGCCGAAACCGTGGAACCGCTGGGAAGGAAACCCGAAGCGATCGAGGAAACTGTCGAGGCGGTTGAGGCCGAAGAGACGACGCCCCAGGAAGGGGCTGAGGGGAAAAAGCGCAAACGCCGCCGCAGCCGGAAGAAAGGAAAGGGGGAAGAGGCTCCAGCCGCCGCCCTTGCCGACGAGAGCCAGCTCGACGAGGAGACTGGCGAAGAACCGGAAACGGGAGAGGAACCTCTGGAGAACGAGGAAAGCGCCGAGACGGCCCCGGGCGAGGAAGCGAAGAAGAAGCGGCGGCGCAGGCGGCGCCGGGGCAAGAAACCCCGCACCGGTGAAGCCGGAGAGGTTCAGGCAGCCGAGGCCGGCGAAGAAGAGATGACGCCCGAGTCCGAAGCCCCCGCATCCCCGGAAGCGGAAGCCGTGGCGGAAACCGCAGAAGAGGGAGAAACGGCTGCCGAAGAGGCGAAGAAGAAACGTCGGCGCCGTAAACGCCGCAGCGGCAAGCGGGGAGAGGAAGGGGAGTCTGCCGAAGAAGCGGAGGCGCCCGCCGAGGCACCGGAACCTGCGCTGGTTCACCCGGTCGAGCCTTCTCCGGAGCAGGCGGAGCCGAAGCCGAAGAAGCCGCGCACCCCACGCACCAAAAAGACCGCTGTTGCTGCACCTGAACCCACGGGACCCCAGACGGCAGACGCCGTAGCCGCCGAACCGGCGCCCACCGAGAAAGCACCGGCAAAGCCTGCGCGCAAGCGTGCCCCACGCAAGAAGGCGGCCGTAGCGGAGGAAATCGTCGCCACGGAAGCACAACCGGCAGAGCCCACGCAGGGAGCCGAGGCCCCAAAGCGCAAGCGGGCGCCGCGCAAGAAGAAAGAAGAGGCCGCCGAAGCTCCACACGAAACCGAAACACCCTGACGAGGTCCCGGGAGACGCGACCATGAGCCATTTGTTTGCGATATCAATGCTTGCCGCCCTGCTTATGGCCTCACCCTGCCTCGCAGAGGGACTTGAGGAAATCAGTGCCTACGGGTATGGCGGATACTTCTCCTGGAAGGAGTATGACGATAGCGGCAGCCGATTACTGAAGGAAAGTGGCCCCATCTTCGGTGCCGGTGCTGCCGCGCGGGTGGACCTCCACCAAAGATCTCTCATCCTCCACGGCAAGGCTGAACTGTTCGGCACAGTAGTCAACTATGAAGGCCAGACGCAATCAGACGACCGTGACTTCAATAACCGACCTGTCGACTCTGATACGCGCTATTTCGGCGCAAAGTTCGAAGGGGATCTCGGGTGGCGTTTCGCCTTCGACGGCGGGTCACTGGAACCCTTCTTCGGGCTCGGTTACCGGACATGGATCAGAGACATCGACAATTCCTCCGCAACCACCGAAGCAGGTATGCGCTTCCCGGTGGGGGGAGCCACCGAGTACTGGGACACCATCTACACCCGCTATGGCCTCAAGGGTGAAGTCCCAATGGGCAACGAAACGGCCCTCTTCCTGGAGGCCGGCGCCAAGTACCCCCTCTACAACCGCAACGAGGCCAAGGACACCTCCGTCGGCGACGTCACCATCGAGCCCCGTTCCGACTGGTCGGCCTTCGCCGAACTTGGCCTCCGCCACAAGGCGTTCCGCCCCAGCATCTTCTACGAAGGATTCCGCTTCAAACGTTCCCACAACGAACAGAAGGCCGGATACCTGATCTGGCAGCCCAAGTCCGAGTCGGACATTGTGGGCATTTCCTTCGCCTATATCTTCCGCTAGATAACTACCCCCTCCGACCGAGTGGGGCTTCGCGAGAAGCCCCGTTCTTTTTACTCCCTGGTGTATACTTCCCGCATGCACCCCCTGCCGCATCGTACAAAAATACGCACTTACAAAGCGTTACACCATAACCCCTTCATACCTCCACCCCGTTACCCCCCATGGTGCGTATAGGAAAAACATACGCTACTCCTTACACCTCCTCCGGACGCACCCTCTCGCCCCTTAATTTTACCCACGATATCGGCTACTTGCCTTAAATGCACTCCACACGCTTTCGTTGGTACAGCCGGTGCAAGTAAGGAAAGCGTTCAACAGGCGTTACAGATCCATAACAGAAGAGGACAATCGGAGGACAATCATGTCTCCTGACTACCTGACCATCAGCTTCCCCCCCCTTGAGGACTTCTCCTCACCGCTTCTGTTGAGCGGCTTCGGCATGGAGGAGTTCCTTCTGGTCTTTTTCGCCGGCGTTGGAACCATGGCAGTCGTCTGCCAACTGGTACCCGGAGTCCTCCTGCTCATATCCATGGTCAGGAGCATGTTCTTCTGTACCCGCACCGATATGGCACCGTCTGTCGAAGGAGGAGAATAGAACGCGTCGCCAGGACGCGAGTTGGAGGGAATCATGGACAAAACCATCGTCAAGGCATCTGTTCTCGTTCTGGGAGGCGCATCCCCGGCCCTCGCCTCGTCAGGCATCGCCGAAGGATTCGGCGGCGTCTTCCTCTGGATATTCTGCGGCTATTGCTCCATCATCGTCGTGGCACAGGCCTGCGCTGCCATCAGCTCCCTCATGGGCCAAGCAAGGAAAGAGCCCGAACAGGAGGCTGTCGACAGCCAGGAGGCTTGACTCAGATATCCCCTTCGATCGCGGTCCCCAAGGCCGTCCACTGCCACCGATCTGGTCGCCACCAGAATCGTCGCGGAGGACGGCCCTTTTTTCGCTCCTTCTCTCCGCCCCATGACATTCCGCCCGGATATGGTACAGTATAGGCCATGATAACCATTGAAACATTCAAGGGAAACTCCATCCTGGACCAGCAGGTGGAAATCGTGGAGCGCAAGGGAAAAGGCCATCCCGACTATATCTGCGACGCGGCCATGGACGCCGTCTCCGTGGCCCTGTCCCAGGAATATCTCCGGCTGTTCGGCCGCATCCTCCACCACAACATCGACAAGAGCCTCCTTGCCGCCGGAAGCGTGGAAAAGCGATTCGGCGGCGGCCGGGTAATCCGTCCCATGGAGCTCATCATCGGTGACCGGGCTACTTTTTCCGTGGGAGATCGGCAGATTCCGGTGGCGGAGATCGCCGTGGGTGCCGCCCGGCAATGGTTCAGGGAGAACCTCCGCTTCGTGGACCCGGAACTGCACGTGGATTTCCGGGTGGTGCTCGCCCCCGGGTCGGAGGAACTGACCGACATCTTCGCCCGACCGGGGGCGGTCATGGCGGCCAACGACACCTCGGCGGCCGTGGGCTACTGGCCCCTGTCACCGACGGAACTGACGGTTCTTTCCCTGGAGCACCACCTGAACTCCCGCGAGTTCAAGGAGCGGTTCCCTGAAACCGGCGAGGACATCAAGGTCATGGGACTCCGCTCAGGCAACGATCTTGAGGTGACCGTGGCTATGCCGCTTCTGGCGCGCTTCATCGAATCCGAAGGGGAGTACTTCGCCCGCAAGGGGGTTGTGGAAAGGGAGATCGGTGAATTTCTGACGGGCATTCCGGGTTTCGGCCGGAAGGAGGCCCGCCTCAACGCCCTTGACGAACCGGGACGAGGGCTTGGCGGCGTCTACCTGAGCCTCCTGGGCACGTCGGCGGAGGACGCCGACTCGGGCCAGGTGGGGCGCGGCAACCGGGTCAACGGAATCATCGCCCTGGGGCGCCCCCTCGGCACCGAGGCCGCCGCCGGCAAGAACCCGGTGAGCCATGTGGGAAAGATTTACAACATCCTCGCCCACCGGCTTGCACGGGAGATCTGCGAGGAGTTGGAAGGAGTCAGGGAAGCCCACGTTCTGCTCTTGAGCCGGATCGGAACCCCCATTGACCGCCCCCGCATGGCGGCGGCGCAGCTTCTGTTGGAAAAGGGAAAGCGGCTCGGGGATGTGTCGGCAAAGGCCGAGGATATCATCGGCCGGAGGCTGGCGGGGATCAACGGATTCTGCATGGAACTTGCTGCGGGACGATATCCGGTCTGCTGAAGGAGATTACATAAGCATCGACAGGAGCACCTGAACAATGAGAATCTTCCCGATGGTGGCAACCGGATAGACCGAGGCATAGCCGATGTTGGGAAGGTCGTTGCCGGTCTGCTCCAGGGCGTAGCCGAGAACGGCGGGCTGGGTCTGGAGACCGGCCACCATGCCGATGAGGATCCCCATAGGTATCTTAAGGACCCGATGGCCGACCCAGAGGGTGGCAAGCGCCGCACAGCAGGTGACCACGGCCCCGGCTGCAAAGATGGCAAAACCTCCCCCCTTGGCAAGGGTGGAGACGAAGCCGTAACCGGCCCGGGTGCCGATGCCGGCCAGAAAAAGCACCAATCCGATCTGGCGCAGCGTCATGTTGGCGCTGTAGGGGAGACTCCAGACCATTCCGCCTGTGCGGCCGATGGTCCCGAGAATGAGTGCCACGATGAGGGGCCCCCCGGCAAAGCCGAGCTTGAGGGTCACCCCGCCCGGCAGGGGAATCGGCACGATGCCGAGCAACAACCCGAGGGCGAGCCCCAGGCTGAAGGTGAGGATATCCACCTCAGATACCGCCCGGTAGGAATCGCCGAACAGGGCCGTCACCTCCCCCATCCGGTCCCGATGGGTAACCACCCGGACCCGGTCCCCCAACTCCAACGCCATGTCGTCATGGGGTAGAAAGTCGTCGTCACCCCGCCGTACCCGGGTCACCGTGGCCCCGAACCGCTCGAAGAGCTCCAGGCTCCCGAGCCGCCGGCCAGCCACCCTCGGATTTGAAACGAAGATGCGCCGGTAGTCGAACTCGCTCCGGTCCGCGGTTATTTCCTCTTCGCTCACCTCGCCAAGAACCTCCGCCACCCGCTGCAGTTCCGCATCGGTCCCCACCACGATCACCAGGTCACCTGACTGGAAACGGACCTGGGGCCCCGTCAGGAGATAGTCCTCTCCCCGCTTGATCCGGCCGAATACCACGTCCCACTTTTCCTGCAGGGAGAGTGCCGCCACGGTGAGTCGTGAGGCCTGGGGCCAGGTGACCCGGATAGTCCTCGACCGCAGGGACTCGGTGGCAGCGCCGGCAATCTTGAACCGCTTCGCCTCCTCCGCATAATCGATCCGCCAGAGCTTCTGGACGAAGCTTATGGCAAGCACGACTCCCATCACCCCCATGGGATAGGCGATGGAATAACCCACGACTGGCTCCGCCAGCATCTGTTCCATGAGATTCTGCGGTGCCAGGTGTTTGATGGTTTCCAGGGCGCCGGCAAGGGCTGGGGTATTGGTGAGGCTTCCGGCAAAAAGTCCGACGGTGACGGTGGCTGGAAGTGCAAGAAACCGCTGGGCCGTCACGGTGAGGGCCGCTGCGAACACGAGAACGCTGAGTATGAGGAGGTTGTTCCGCACCCCGTCCTGCCTGAACGAAGCCACGAAGGCAGGCCCGCTGGACAGCCCGATGGTATAGACAAAAAGGGCAAGCCCGAGGACGTAGACGATCTCAGGGAGTTTCAGTTCCGGGTGGAGTGCGCCGATGCCAAGCCCCACGAAGAGAACCGCCGCGACGCCGAGGCTCGACCCGCGGATCCTGATCCGGCCGAGGGGATAGCCGATGGCAGCGACAACGAAGAGGAGGAGGAGCGGATTGTCAATAAGGAGCTTGATCATGGAAGGTCACATCCGCAATGTCGGCTTGATGTTGTCGGGGACGAAGCTTTCGGCGATCCGCCATCCCCTCCCCGGTACGTATACCGGTTCGAGCCGGTAGGCGATGAAGCCAAGGAGATCGAAGGGCTCAGGCAGTTCGGGCTCGACCTTCACCACCCGGTAGCCGACAAAATCCCCCGCGGCGGGATACCGCAGCGACTCCTTCAGGGTACAGGCCTCAATCACTTTGCCCCCCTCGCGGTTGGCCAGGCGAATACGAAAAAGCTGTTCTCCCTCCGTGCCGGTCCCTCGCCGTTCCTCCACCAGGGCTGGAACGACCGCCTCCAGAAGAATCAGGTTCTCAAGGTTACGGCAGGCATAGTCAAAAGCCGCCTCGTTGCTTCCGAACTCAATCGGCTCACCGGTTTTCTTTCTGAACAGCCCGAACATGGCGTCTCCTAGCCGGTCTTTTTCCCCGGCGACTTGAGGAAGACGACGATGGCGCCCCCCCCTCCCAGTTCCCGCGGCGCGGGAGTAAACTCGGCCACCATCCCCTTGCCGCGCTCCCGTAGCCACGAAAGGACAGCGCCCTGGAGGACCGGCTCCCCCGGTGAATTGTTTCCCTTGCCAGTGATGACGAGAACCGCCTTCTGGTCGCGACGGTGGGCACCGGCAATGAACTGTTCCAGACTCTCCAGCGCCTCTTGCCGGGTGAGGCCGTGGAGGTCCAGTTCGAGGCCGATCCTGATCTGACCGTTCTTCAACTGCCGGAGCCGGCTGACCGGCCGGGGGTGCTCCCCGTCGCCTTCCGGAACATGGTCGCTGAAGGTCACGTCAAGCCGCAGGTTCGTAATGGCTTCGGCAAAGAGCCGAAGCTCCTCGGCCTCCTGCCGACGGCGGATTTCCGCTGCCTCTGCCAGTTCGGAGCTGTCCGGCACCTTCTGACCGCCCGTCTTCCGTAACGGCTCTTCCGCCGGCTGGAGCCGTCGCACGTCGGCCATTTCACGGAAAAAGAGGGAGATATCGTCCGTGTCGGCGGGACGTTTCGCCGGTGCAGGGGTGGAAGCCTTCGCCTGTGCCGTCTCCCGCGGGGGGGCATCATCGGCCCTGACCCCCTTGAGGGCCGCAAAGGGACGCGCCGCGAACTCCTTTGGTTTCTGTTCGGTTTTTGGACTCTTCTTTTTCATGGGTTAACGGTTTTCATCCTCTCAAGGCTCGTCACGGCGCGTCCCGAGGGACAAGGACAATCTCGATCCGGCGGTTCTTCGCCCGCCCCTCGTCGGTGTCGTTGGGAGCCACCGGACGGAACTCGCCGTTGGCCACCGCCACAAGGACCGCCGGGTCGATCCCCTGGCTCTGGAGGTAGCGGGTCACGTTGATGGCCCTGGCCGCGGAGAGCTCCCAGTTAGTAGGGAAGCGCTTGGTCAGGTTGCCGACAATCTGGACGTTGTCCGTGTGCCCCTCGATCCGGATTGCCTTGTCCTGAACACCTTTCAGGATATCGACCACCTTCGCGAGTACCTCCTCCCCCCCCCGCTTCACCTCCGCCCTGCCCGAATCGAAGAGGATGGCGTCGACCATGTTGACCGTCAGCTTCCCCTTGAGCTCGGATATGGTCACCTGCCCCCGGGATATCTCCCCCTTCATACGGTCGAGGAGATCCTCATAGGTTTTGCTCACCTCGCGAACCTTCTCCTCCTTGGCCATCTGGGTGGAGGCAATCTCTGCCTTGAGCCGGACGTTCTCGGCCTCCAGGTCCGCAACCTTCTGCCTCAGGTCGGCGACGCTCTGGGAAAGGGAATCGGTATTGGCCCGCAGTGACTGCTCCAGTTCTTTGTTGTCGGCACCGAGCTTCTCCTTGTCCTTTGCAAGCCCGGCCGCCTCTTCCTTCACCTTGGCAAGCTGTGCCTTCAGGGCGCCGTTCTCGGTAGCCAGCTCCCGCTGTATCTCCTGGAGGGTGGCAGCCTCCCTCCCAAGGGTATCGGCCTCCTCCACTTTCTTCAGGTATTTGCTCTCGGCCACGAGGCACCCGGAAAGGGAAAGACCCGTGACCGCCACCAACATCAGAAACACGATCCGTCTTGCCATGATGAAAACCTCCTTCAATTACAGAAAAAAAACCGCGATGCGAACCGCATCCCGGCATACACGGCTACGAGAAAATATACACCGGCACCGCGGCCGCCGCAAGCACCAGGGCCTGGGGAAACCAGAGACGGCGGTAGACTCTTGCCATATCGGCCTCGAAGTATTCCCGCGTCAGCACAAGACAGAGGTGGACCGGCGAGAGCATCACCCCGGCAAAACCGCTGCCGAAGGCGAGGGAGATAAGTCCCAGCGACGGAATGTCTCCCCCCATGAGCGGCATCAGGATAGGAAAGGTAATCCCCACGAAGGCCACGGTGAGTCCCGTCATGACTCCCGCCAGAAACGGAATGGCAGTGATGATGACGAGCGTCGGCAGGCCGCTTGCCGCGAAAAAATGCGAAATGCCGTCCAGGGCTCCGGTGAGCCGCAGGGTCTCCTGGAAGATCATGATGCCGAAGATGAGCGACAGGGCCTTGAAGGAGACACTCTCCCGGAGTGTCGTCACGATTTTAGCCGGTCCATAGCGGTGGGCCATGAAGAGAAGCACCGTCATCCCCCCCATGGCCACTACCGGGTTGACCCGCAGCACCACCACGAGGACGAGTGTTGCAAGAATCGGCGCTACCGAGAGGATGAAGGTGCGAAGCGCCCGCCCCTTGCCGACCGTCTCCCCCCGCGGCACCGGCGCAGGACCGACTCCCCGGAAGCAGAAAAGGGCTCCCCAGACGACCACCGACACCGCGAAGACGGCGTTCGCCATGACGATCTTCTGGTAGGGGATGCGGGAGAGCCCCGCAACCAGGATGATGCCGGGATAGAGGGGAGAGACGTACTCCCAGATGTGACGGTACCAGTAGTTGATGAAGGCCTTCTGGTCGGGGGGGAGCGCCAGGTGGGCCGACGACTCCCGCACCATGGGCGCCGAGAAGACCGCTCCCCCCGGCGAGGGGAGCATCCCGATCATGGCCGGCATGGCGGCCATGATGAGCCGGGTGTCGGGGAGGATCTCCGAAAGGCTCGCCACCATACGCCTGAGGGTGCCGGTCGTGCGGAGGATGTTTTCCATGATCATGGTGAAAACGAGGGTGGCCGTCATTTCAAGGGCCTTGGCCGAGGTGAGGGCAGTCCATGCCCCGGCCAGGAACCGGAGCGGCGGAGTGAGGTAGGAGAACGCCAGGAGCACCGCCCCCAGGGCCATGACCATCCCCAGGTGCCACCTGCGGCGCAGCATGATAACCACGGCGGCGAGAACGGCGAGGGTTTTCAGGAGATCAATCATGCATTGCCCCGATCAAAACTGAAAAAGGGACGAACACCCGTCCCTTTCCGTACCTCGCTGCATGCCGACGATAGCGGCCTATCTCCTGACCACCCGCCTCTTAGCCCCGCCCATGGCAGCCATCTGCTGCTTCATGATGACTCCCTGGCGCTCCAGGTGGAACTGGAGCCACATCTCGCCGTAGACCTTCATCTTCATCTTCTTTGTCTCCTGGAGCGACTCCAGGTTCGTCTTCAGTTTCTCGTCGCCGGGAAGCTTCTTGAGCCCCCGCTCCAGAACCGCCTTCGCCTGGCCGATGTCGTCGCACTCGGTCCAGCAGTAGGCATAGAGCGCCCAGAGGAGCGACTCCTTGGGGGACCACTGGACCGCTTTCTCGAAAGTCTCCTTCATCTTGTCGCGCTTGTTCCGCTTCATGTAGCTGACGGCCAGCATTCCCATGGTGACCCAGTTCTTGGCAAAGGACTTTTCCAGGTAGGGAAACGCGGTGGAGAAATCCCGCTTCAGGTAGTAGATCATCCCGATCTGGGAGTTGATCTGTCCCTCCACGTACATCTGCCACTTGGCATACTTGAATGCCTCCTTCAGCTCGCGGATGGCCTTGTCTACCCGCTGGGCCTGTATGTCGCGGTTGGCAGTCTCCATGATCACCAGGATCTTCTTCATGACAATCCGGGAAATGAGGAGGAATGAGGCGCCGAAGAGGACGAGGCCCACGAGGATTGCCCACCACCAGGACGAAGGCCCTGCAACGAGGAAAATGATGAGTATCGAGGCAAGTGCGATGCCGCCGGAAATCAGAAAATTATACATGAAATAGTCAGTCCTTTCGTGCTGGGTGGAGCGTGGTGCCCATTAACCCTTGTCGTTGCCGCCGGACACCGGCACCATGGAACCCTTCTTCTCCACGTACTTTGCAACGATGATCCGCTTGCCGGGGCGGAGCGCCATCTTATCCTTCAGGTTGTTCCAGGCGGTAAGGATGCGGGATGAGATATTGAATTTCTTCGAAAGCGACGTGAGGGTGTCGCCCTTTTTCACGGTATAGTACTTGTTGAACTCCTTGGAGCTCTCCTTGCGGGGAGCCTCAGCCTTCGCGGTCCGAACCTCCGGCTCTTTCTCAGCTGCAACCGGCACAAGGAGGGTCCGCCCCCGCACCTTGGCGGTGACCTTCAGCTTGTTAACCTCGGCCAGGGTATGGGGGGTGGTGCCGTAACGGTGGGCAATCGCCGCGAGGGTGTCCTTCCTCTTGGCCCGGTAACGGGCGTAGACTACCCGCTCGGCGTAACGCTGGTCCTCGGAGAGCTGCGCATAGGCCTGCTCGAAGACCTTTCTTTTCCCCTTGGGAATCTTCAGCTCGTAGCCGGGGTAGCCCGGCGGGGTGCACCAGCGGCGCAGCTCAGGATTCAGCTCCTTGACAACCTGATAGTCCACATTGCAGAGCTTCGCCGCCACCTCCAGATCGGTGCGCGAGGGGATGGCAACCGTGTCGAACTCGATGGGGGGGAGGTAGGCTACATCAGCGAAGCCGTAGCGGGCCGGCTCCTTGGCGATGATGGCCGCGGCCAGGAGTTTAGGCACATACTCCTTGGTCTCCCGCTTCAGGTACGACCCCTTGGAGATCTCCCAGAAGTCACGCGTATTGTACCGATCGATGGCTCGCAGGATCTTGTTCTCCCCCGCGTTGTATCCCGCCGCCGCCAGGTACCAGTCGTTGTTGAACATGGCGTAGAGCTCTTTGAGGTACAGAGCGGCCGCCACCGTAGACTTCAGAGGGTCCCGCCGCTCGTCGATCCACTGGTCGATCCGCAGGTCGTACCGCTTGCCGGTGCCGGAGATGAACTGCCACGGCCCCACGGCGCTCGCCACCGACACGGCATGGGGGGTGAAGCCGCTCTCGATCATGGCCAGGTAGACCAGATCCTCGGGAAGTTCGTGCTTCTTCAGAACCTCCTTCATCATCGGAATGTAGCGTTCGGAACGGGAAAGCCACTTGGCAAAGCCCTTGCGGCCGGAAGTCTGGAAGTAGCGGATGAAGTACTCCACCTGGCCGTTGAGGGTAAGGGGTATGTCCGAATCGGGGAGCGGCTCTTCGGGGAGCTTCAGCTCAAAGTCGCCATCGGAGGCGAGCTGATCCTCGATGACAATCAACTCGCCCATGGACGGATCGGGGTATCCGGATCTGCGGCCGGAACTGCCGGCTGCTTCACCCTTCGACCGGGAGTCGAACCCCGCGGGAACAACACCCGAGAGGTCCGGGAGCGAGGCGGTATTGCCCAGCGCAGCCAGTTCCTTGAGGGGTGAGAGGCGGGTTTCCGATGCCCGGGCGGGGAATACCGGCAAGAGACTTATGGACAGGAGGAGCAGTGCTTTTTTCATGGGGGAATACCTTCCGCGCATGGCCAAGGCGGCCGGATGTGGGAAGTCGGTGCCGGATGGAGGGGGCAGTATAGGTGATTAGGGCGACGGTGTCAAGGTGGGGGGGGTGAAGGCCAGAAACGGCGCTCCATCTCCTGGAGGAGCGATTCGAGGCTTGCCTGATCGACGGCGCTGACGGTGATGGCATTGAAGCGGCGAGCCAGTTGGCGGACCTTCATGAAGTCGAGGGGACTCTTCTTCTTGAGCTCCGGCAGCAGATCCACCTTGTTGAAGACCATGAGCCGTTGCTTGTCCCCCAGCTTCAGCTCCTCCAGAATCGTCTCCACCTGGTGGATCTGCTCATCCACGCGAGGGTTGGCGCAGTCGACAAGATGGAGCAGCAAATCCGCATCCTGCAACTCCTCCAGGGTCGCCTTGAAGGCCCCCATGAGGGACTTGGGGAGAGAGCGGATGAAGCCCACCGTATCAGTGATGATGACCTCCCGCTCCCGGGGAAAGCGGAGCCGGCGGGTCGAGGTGTCGAGGGTGGCGAAGAGGAGGTTTTCAGTGAATACCTGGCTCCGGGTGAGGGCATTGAGAAGTGTCGACTTGCCAGCATTGGTGTAGCCGACGATGGAGACGATGGGGAGCCCGGCCCGCACCCGCTTCTGGCGGCGCTGCTGGCGCCCCCGGGAGAGCTCCTCCAACTCCCGCTCCAGCTTGGCGATCCGGTCGCGGATCCGCCGCCGGTCCGTTTCGAGCTTCGTCTCGCCGGGACCCCGGCCGCCGATCCCCCCCATGAGGCGCGACATCTGCACCCCCCGTCCGGTAAGGCGCGGCAGGATGTATTTCAGCTGGGCCAGTTCCACCTGGACCTTTCCGTCGAGGCTCGTGGCCCGGCGGGCAAAGATGTCGAGGATGAGCTGGCTCCGGTCGATGACCTTGAGCTCGGTCATCTCGGAGATGGAGCGGACCTGGGCAGGGGAGAGCTCCTGGTCGAAGATGAGGATCGTGGCACCCAGCTGGAGCGCCCGGATCACCACCTCCCGCATCTTCCCCTCACCCATGAGGTAGCGGGGGTTGAACTGCCGGGGGCGTTGGATCACCGCATCGAGGACGGCAACCCCGGCGGTGCGGGCCAGCTCCTTGAGCTCCTCAAGGGAGTCTTCGGCTTCCTCCCGGGACTGCTTCGTGACGGAGATGAGAATCGCCCGCTCCCCCGCCGCCGCAACTTCTCGGGCCTCGGTGGCGACAGCCTTCTCCAGCTCCCGTTCCAGGTGTGACACGAAGAAACCGAAGTCCATCCGGAAGGTGGCAAGAGGCTGGGACGCCTCCACCCGGTAGGGGTGGACAGCGCCGACGACGGCAGTGAGGGCGGCGGTCTGGATGGCAACGCGGCGGTCGTCGGGGTGGAGCTGGAGGATCGCCATGAGGTCGAAGCGCAGGAGCGCCAGGTCAGTCAGGTCGTCCTCGGAGAAGGACTCTCCCTTGAGGTGGGTGTGAATGTAGCGTAGCCCCCGCAGCAAGCGGCGCCCCAGGGGATAGTCGGAGAGCTCGGGGATGAAGATCCCTCTCTCGTCGCCGACGATCACGTACTCTACGGCTCCGTGACGGTCAATGAGAACACCGATCTGCCGCCGGATCTCCCGCGAGATCTCAATCATCCTCCCTGCCAGCTCGGTGGTAAGGAGCTCGTCGGGGGGGACGCGGCGCCGGTAGAGCCGCTCCAGCGATGCGATCTGGTTCGGTTTCAGGCCGATGAGGTTGCCGTGCAGCTGCTTGATATTCGTTCTCCGCCTTTCCCGGTCCCGGATCCCCGGTCCCGGTTCGTTACAGCCCGATGATGTTATAGCCGCTGTCCACGAAGTGGACCTCGCCGGAGACACCGCTCGAAAGGGAGCTTGCCAGGTAGACGGCCGCCCCGGCCACCTCCTCCTGGGTTATATTGCGGCGAAGCGGCGCCTTTTCGGCCACATGACCGGCAATCTGATTGAATCCCCCCACGCCGGCCGAAGCCAGGGTCTTCAAGGGTCCGGCCGAAATGGCGTTGACCCTGATGGCATCCCCCCCCACCGCCTCTGCCAAGTACCTGACACTCATCTCCAGGGCCGCCTTGGCTACCCCCATGACATTGTAGCTCGGGAAAACCTTCTGGCCCCCATAGTAGGTGAGCGTGATGGCGCTCCCTCCCTTCCCCGCCATAAGGGGATGGGCCTCCTTCATGAGGGCGATGAGGGAATAGGCGCTGACATCCAGGGCAAGGGCAAACCCCTCGCGGGTTGTATTAAGGAATGAGCCCTTCAGCTCCTCCTTGCTGCCAAAGGCGATCGAATGGACGAGGGTGTCAATTCCGCCCCACGCTTTTTCTATCTCGGCGAAGACATCCTTTATTTCTGCGTCGTTCCGCACATCACAGGGGAGCACGAGCGATGCCCCAATGCTCTCCGCCAGAGGAATAACCCGCTTTGCCACCGTCTCGTTGGCGTAGGTTACGGCCAGCTCGGCCCCCTCGCGCCGGAACGCCTGGGCAATGGCCCACGCGATGCTCTTCTCATTGGCGATGCCAAAAATGGCCGCCTTCTTGCCGTCCAATAGACCCATTACAGATTCCTCCTGAAAAACAGAGACGGCGCATCATGGCGCCATCCTTCGTGCTGACCGTGCGTGGCGAATCCGGGGGCCGGCCGCAGCGGCCCGGTGATTCGGCGTGGAGTATCTTCCTTTGCCGACACGGCGCCGGAAGAACTGAAGGATAGTAATAAAAAAACCTTTTTTTGGCAAGACATATGGGGTATTTGGTGGCAAACTACACAAAGAGGTGAGCACCATGGTCGACACGTTCAATGAGGTCATCGAGGGGAGCGAGCGCCTGAGCGGCCTTGCCGACGTGGATGAAGTCGTAAAGGACCTGTCCCGGCTCCTCAAGAAGCTCGTCAAGAGCCGGTGGATCGCCGTCTACTTCTTCGACCGGGAGCGGCGAGATTTCGCCCCGGCCCGCAGCTATGGCCTCCCGTCCCGCTTTGTCCCCGTCTTCCGGGAGATGCCCCTCGTTCCCGACAAGATCCCCCTTCTCAAGGGGATGCTCCGCAAGAAGCAGCATCTGCTCCTGTCCGACCCCGGCGCATCGGACCTCCTCCCCCCCAAACTGAGGAAACTTCTGCGGAACCTGACGCTCCTGGCGGTGCCGATGGTGGCCCGCAATCAGGTTATCGGCGCGGTCTTCGTCGCCCGGACCAGGGAGCTTCCCCCCTTCTCCCCGGACGAAGTGGCGGTAATCCGCGACATGGTCTCACACGCGGCCCTGATCGTTTCCCACATCCAGATCTTCGATGAATCCCTCGACATGGCCCTGGACCTTGCGGGGCGCATCGACGTGATCCTCACCCTCGACGAGATCAACAAAGCGATCTCCTCGTCCCTCTCCCGCGACAAAATCCTGGGAACCGCCATGGAGCACGTGGAGCGGATAACCCGGTGCGAGTTCGTAGCAATCCTCCAGGTGGAGGGGAACGAGCTGGCGGTCATGGCATCCCACGCGGGGGAGCTTCCGGTTCCCGACGCCCTGCGCACCGGCGCGCGGCTCCCCCGGGGGCGCTGTGCCGCCTGGAACGCCTACCGGAACCGGCGAAGCACGAGTGTAGTCTACATGGAAAAGGCCGAGAGCCTGGCCGCCGTGGACCGGGCCCTCTACTCCCTCGGCATCCGGTCGGTTCTGGCCATCCCGCTGGTGGTCAGGGACGAGGTAAAGGGGGTGCTGCTCCTGGGTGATACGGAGGCGGGGAAATTCGCCCGTGGAGAAACCTTCACCATCGAGAAGATCGCCTCCCAGATGGCGGTTGCCCTGGAAAACGCGCGGCTCTACGAGGACATGCGAAGCCTCTTCATCAACACCGTGGCAAGCCTTGCCAACGCCATCGACGCCAAGAGCCCCTGGACCAAGGGGCATTCGGAGCGGGTCATGCACATCGCGGCCCGCATCGCCAAGGAAATGGGTCTCTCGGAACTGGAAGTGGAGCGGGTACGGCTCGGCGGCCTCCTCCACGACATCGGCAAGATCGGGGTAATCGAAGCGGTCCTCGAAAAGCCGGCGGTCCTCTCCGATGACGAATTCCCTCCGCTGCGGGCCCACCCTGAAAAAGGGGTCGCCATCCTTTCCCCCATCGCACAGCTTAACGACATTCTCCCCGCCATCCTCCACCACCACGAGCGATATGACGGAGGAGGCTATCCGACGGGGTTGAAGGAGGAGGAAATCCCCCTTGCGGCGCGGATCGTGGCGGTGGCCGACTCCTTCGACGCCATGGTATCGGAGCGGCCCTACAAGAAGGGGTATTCCATCAGCGAGGCAATCGCCGAGTTGCGCAGAGGGGCCGGGGACCAGTTCGATCCCAAGGTGGTGGAGTGCTTCGCCCGTTACGTGGAACGGACCATGGGGAGGGAACTCTACGCGATCTTTCCGCAAGCGTTCCGGAAGGTGTCGGGAGAATAGTGCGATCCCGTGCCCAGGCCTTTCATGGCTGGTCACTCTCCCGAAGCCGTTCTTCGATGGCGGCGAGCCTCCGGTCGATGGACTCCAGAAGGGCGTGGTTCTGCGCCACTTTCTCCTTCACGGCATAGAGCACGAACGGCATGACGAGCCAGATGACCGTCAGGAACAGGCCGAGGATCGACATCATCACCATGAAGCCACCAACGATTTCCATGCTCTCCCCCTTTAAACCTTCGCCTTTCAACGCGGAACACCGCACACAATCGGCTCCCAAAGGGTAATTCCCGCCGCGCCAAATGTCAATTGCCGCGGCTTGACACCCCCATCCTCCGCGGGAGATTTTCCTTGCCTTTTTCGCCCCCCGTGGTACCATGCTTAAATTTTAAGCACACCATCGTCCACGCGAAGAATTATCATCAATGCTCAAACCTATAAGCATCGGCTCTCTGACACTGGCTAACAACCTGATCCTCGCCCCCATGGCGGGGATCACGAACCTCCCCTTCCGGCTTCTGGCCCGGAGAGAGGGGGCAAGCCTCTGCTTCACCGAGATGGTGAGCGTAAACGGCCTCGTGCGGGAAGGGCGCAAGACCTTCGAGCTTCTGCGGAGCGTGACGGAGGACCGCCCCCTCGGCATCCAGCTTTTCGGCGACGACCCGCAGCTTCTGGCCGAAGGGGCGAGGATGGTGGAGGAGCACGGCGACCTCATCGACATCAACATGGGGTGCCCGGTCAAGAAGGTGGTCGGCACCGGCGCCGGCAGCGCCCTGTTGCGGGAGCCGGCAAAGGTCCGGGCCATCATCCGCGAGACGCGCCGTGCCACGCGCCTCCCCCTCACGGTCAAGATCCGCAGCGGCTGGGCCTGTGACGAGGCCAACTTCCTGGAAATAGCCCGGATTGCCGAGGATGAAGGGTGCGACGCCATCTCTCTCCACCCCCGGAGTCGGTCCCAGATGTTCGAGGGGCACGCCGACTGGCGCAAGATCGCGGAGATGAAGCTGAGCGTGACGATCCCCGTGATCGGCAGCGGCGACCTCTTCACCGCCTCCGACGTCACCGCCATGCTGGCCGAAACCGGCTGCGACGGGGTCATGGTGGCCCGGGGCGCCTTGGGGAATCCGTGGATCTTCAGTCAGGCCCTCGCCATGCTCGACGGCAGGGAGCCGGCCCCCCCCGCCCCCGAAGAGCGGCTCCGGGCCGCGCTCCGGCACCTGGAGCTCTTCACGGAGCTGAGCGGCGAGCGGGTGGCCCTGCGGGAGATGCGCAAGCACTTCGGCTGGTATTCCCACGGGTTGGCCGGTGCGGCCCAGTTCCGCAAGGCCGTCAACATCATCGAGGGCAAGGAGGCCCTGCTCGAAGCGCTGCACCGCTTCTTCGCGCCGGAGGCGCCATGAGCACGGAAAACACCAACGAAGCGTTCTTTGCCACCATCATCGACAGCGTCGGCGACGGGGTCATCGTCATCGATCTGGAGGGGCGGGTCACCCTCATGAACCCAGCGGCCGAGGAGATCACCGCCGTCTCACGGCGCCAGGCCCTGGGACACCCCTTCGCGACGCTTTTCGGCAGCAAGGAGATCCTGCTGGAGATGGTCGCGAAAACCTCCGCCACCGGCATGACTATTTCCGACCACGAGAACATCGTCATCAAGAAAGCGAAGCATCTGACGCCTGTCGCCGCCACCACCTTCCCGCTCCTGCTTCAGAACGGTGAGCCCATCGGCACCATCCTCATGCTGCGGGACCTGACGAACATCCGTGAGCTGGAGGATGCGGTGCGCCACGCCGACCGGCTCTCCACTCTCGGCACCCTGGCGGCGGGCCTGGCCCACGAGATCAAGAACCCCCTGGGAGGGATCAAGGGGGCGGCCCAGCTCCTGGAGATGGAACTCCCCCCCGACAGCGAGCTGCGGGACAACGTCCGGATCGTGGTCAGGGAGGTGGACCGGGTAAACCGGATCGTTGAGGAGCTCCTGGCGCTGGCATCGCCCCGGAAGCTCCAGCTCTCCAGGGTGAACCTCCACAAGGTGCTCGGCGACATCATCACCCTAAGAAAGCGGGCATCCGAAGGAAAAACCGTCACGTTTCAACAACAGTTCGATCCGAGCATCCCTCCTATCCTGGCCGACGAGGGGCTCCTGACCCAACTCTTCCTGAACCTGATCAAGAACGCCGTGGAGGCGGTGGAGGAGCGGGGGTCCATCCGGGTCGCGAGCCGGGTCATCTCCGACTACAGCATGACCCAGAAGGGGGAGCGGCGCTCACGCATGGTGGCCATCGATGTCTGCGACGACGGCCCCGGCATCCCGAAGGAACAGATCGAGCAGCTCTTCACCCCCTTCTTCACCACCAAGGCGAAGGGAACGGGGCTTGGCCTCGCCATCTGCCAGAAGATCGTCTCCGAACACCGGGGAATGCTCAAAGTAGAATCGGACCCTGGCAAGGGGACGACGCTCACGGTGATGCTGCCGTTGATACAGTAAATTAACAGGCTCCTTCAGCCTTCAGCCGAGGTTTTATTATGCTACTCAACCGCATACTGGTTGCCGACGACGAAGAAAGCATGCGCTGGGTCCTCTCCAAGGCCCTGCGGAAAAAGGGATTCACCGTGGATCTCGCCCGGGACGGGGAGGAGGCCCTGCGCCTCATCCAGTCCGGCGACTACGACCTGGCGATCCTCGACATCAAGATGCCCGGCATCTCGGGGCTGGACCTCCTGGACAGGGTCAAAGAGCTGAAAAGCGACCTCCTTGTGGTGATCATGACCGCCGAGGCGAGCATGAAGAACGCCGTGGAGGCCATGAAGCGGGGGGCCTACGACTACATCACCAAGCCCTTCGACCTGGACGTGATCGATGCCATCATCGAGAAGGTGAACCGGGCGCGGGAACTCACCTCCCAGATGTCGATCCTCAAGGAAGAGCTCAAGGATCGCTATCTTCTGGAGAAGAACATCGTCGGCAACTCCCCGGCCATGCGGGATGTCTACAAGACCATCGGCAAGGTGGCTCCCAGCGACGTGACGGTGCTGGTCCAGGGGGAATCGGGAACCGGCAAGGAGCTCATCGCCCGGGCCATCCACTTCAACTCCAAGCGGTTCGGCAAGCCTTTCATCGCCCTCAACTGCGCGGCGATCCCCAAGGAACTGCTTGAGAGCGAGCTCTTCGGCTTCGAGAAGGGGGCCTTCACCGGCGCCGTGGAGCGCAAGCTCGGCAAGTTCGAGCAGGCCAACGGCGGCACCATCTTCCTGGACGAGATCGGCGACATGCCTCTGGACCTCCAGGCGAAGATCCTGCGGGTCCTCCAGGAGAAGGAGGTGACCCGCACCGGCGGAAGCCAGAACATCGCCGTGGATGTGCGGATCGTGGCGGCCACCAACCAGAACCTGGAGGAGCTGGCCCGCGCCAAGCAGTTCCGGGAGGACCTCTACTACCGCCTGAACGTGGTGCCGATCCAGCTGGTACCCCTGCGGGAGCGCAAGGAGGACATCCCGGCCCTGGTGGAGTACTTCCTCCACAAGACCTGCGCCGAACTGGAGGTACCCGGCAGGACCTGCTCCCCCGAGACCATGGCGCTCCTCACCGCCTACTCCTGGCCCGGCAACGTGCGGGAACTGGAAAACACCATCAAGCGGGCCGTGATCCTCTCCTCGGACCCGCTCCTCACCCCGGCCGACTTTCCGGGACTCCGCATCCAGCGCACCGGCGAGGCCGTGGCCACCGACGAGCTATCGCTGGAGGCCCTGGTCGACATGAAGCTTCGGGCAAGCCTCACCAACCTGGACAAGATGGAGACTGGCGACATCTACAACCTGGTCCTCAAGCAGATCGAGCGCCCCCTCATCCGCTTCGTCCTGGAAAAGACCCGGGGGAACCAGGTGAAGGGGGCCGACATCCTCGGCATCAACCGTAACACGCTTCGCAAAAAGATTCAGGAACTGGGGATCGAAATCAGGAAGGACTGAAAGGAGGAATCACCGTATGGGCATCATGGACACGTTTTTTCTCGATCGCAACCAGGCGGTACTCGTCGTCGTGGACGTGCAGGAGAAGCTCTGCATGGCCATGGACCAGGAGGTCTTGGCGCAGCTCACGAAGAACACCGGCATCCTCCTGGAGGCCGCCAAAGAGCTCGGCATCCCGGTGGTGGCCACGGAGCAGTACGTGAAGGGGCTCGGCTGCACCCTGCCGGAGCTGCGCCAGCAGTTCGAGGGGACCGCCTACGAGAAGATGACCTTCAGCTGCTGCGGCGACGAGGCCTTCCTGAACCGGCTGGCCGAACTGGGGCGGAAGCAGGTGATCGTCACCGGCATGGAGACCCACGTCTGCGTCCTCCAGACGGTCCTGGAGCTTCGGGAGCGGGGGTACCACGTCCACCTGGTGAAGGACGCGGTCATGAGCCGCAGGAAGGGGAACTGGAAAGTGGCCCTCAATACCGCCGCCATGGCCGGCGCCGCCATCACCTCCACCGAGGCAGCCCTCTTCCAGCTGCTGCGGGTGGCCGGGACCGAGGAGTTCAAGAAGCTGTCGAAGCTCGTGAGATAAACAAACGAATCACAGCCGTCATAATGAAAGGAGCCGCCCCGATCGGGACGGCTCCTTTTTTGTGCTTATGCTTCTATCCGTCGGCCGGTCAGGAAACCAGCCGCCGGGCGATGACATCGTGGTTCAGCCACAGCACCGGTGCCTGGGGGTTCCAGGAATGGTCGAACATGAGGCGTCCCACCACCTGGAAGACCGATTTCGAGAGCTCAGCACAGACAACGTTCTTGGAATCGGCGCTCATGGCCATGAGCTCGTCGGAGACGGTGAGCATGAGGCCCGCCTGCTCGGCGGTGTTGTGGTGGGGCCACTCATCGTAGGTCCCAAAGGGCTTCAGGACCGGCGACGAGAGGTAGGCCTCGGCCCTGGCCAGGAGAGCCTCGAGGGTCTCCCCCTCCTTCAGGAGTCCCTGACAGGCGTCCCAGATTGCCGTGGCGGCAGGGCCGACACCTTCCTTCCGCAGCGCCGCCAGCAGCGGGTAGAGGGAAATCTCAACCCCGAGGAAGAGGGCACTGGAGTTGGTCTGAATTTCGGGAGAGTTGTAGACCGTGGCCTTCACTCCCTCCTGCCAAGCCTTCGTGGCAGCCTCCTCCAGGCGGATCTTGGCCCACCCCTGGAGGTAGGGGGTGTAGGACTGCCAGCGGTACTCGCCGCCGATCAGCACCGCGCAGCCGTGGTAGCCGTAGGCCGAATAGGAGATGCGGCGCCCCGCCCCTTCCACCCGGCTCCGGAGCCCGGCGGTGGCGGCAATGAGGGCGCCGAAGGTGTCAGCGGTCACCTCGTCGAAGGATAGGGAGCAGAGCTGCCCCACGTCGGATATCCAGAAGGGCTCCGACGCCAGGTAGCGGTCGCCCTGCCCCTTGAAGACCCGGTTCAGGATCGGCATGAGGGTCCGGACCCGGGGGATTCCCCCGGCCATGGTGTGGGCCACGAGAACGTTGGCCCCGGCCGGGACGAGCCCTTCGAGCTCCTTCGCGAAGAGGGCCAGGTTCTCCCGGAAGCGGGCGAGCCCCTTCCGGCGCGATTCCTCGATGGCGGCCATGTCGAGCTTCGTCTCCACAACCGTGTCGGGCTTCACCCCCTTGAGGCGGTCAGCGGGGGTAAAGCCATCGGCGGCGGGCTCCAGGTCGAACCCCGCCTCCAGCGGCACGTTGATGATCCTGCCGCCCAGGTTCGCCTCGGCCTCGGCAAGCTCCTCCGGCGTGAGGGGGCGGAGCGGCCCGTTGTTGTCGCGGCGCCCCACGGTGGCGCCGATGATGGTCATGCCGGCCTTCCTGGCCTCGTCGACGATGCCGTTGGCGTAGCCCCGGCCGAAAAGCTCGCCGAAGAGGACAAAGACGTCGCCTTTCCCATAGCCGGCGGCTTCAGGAAGCTGTGCAAGGGGTGTATATGGGGTCATGATTTTCCTCGATTGGTGGTTTTGTAAGGGCGATCCTTGTGATCGCCCTTTTCCATTGGTGCGAGCAGGGCGAATACAGAATACAAGATTCGCCCCTACTCCTTGTCCTCCACGTCCACGATCACGCCGCGCCCGAAACAGACTCCGCGCTTGGAGCTCTTGATGAAGTCCAGGAGATAGCGGACGTCGTCGGTTATATTGAGGGTGCGCTCCGCTTCGGCCAGGGCGTTCTGCATGTTGAGCCCCGAGAGGAAGAGGAGCTTGAAGGCGTTCTTGATGGCCCGGATACGGCCCTGGTCGAAACCGTTGCGCCGCAGCCCCACGATATTCAGTGCCCTCACCGTGTTGGTGTCATCCAGGATACAGAAGGGGGGGACGTCGCGGGTGGAGCGGGACATCCCCCGCATCATGGCGAACTTCCCGATGCGGCAGAACTGGTGCACCGCGCAGTTGCCGGAGATAATGACCCGGTCCTCAACCACCACGTGCCCCGCAAGGAGCACTCCATTGACCAGGATGATGTTGTTTCCCAGCACACAGTTGTGCCCCACATGGGAGTTGACCATGAACAGGTTGTTGTCGCCGATCACCGTCTTGGTCCCCGGCCGGTTCCCCCGGTGGATGGTGGCGCCTTCGCGGATGATGTTGCCGTTGCCGACAATGGTCCAGCTCTCCTCACCCTTGTAGCCGAAGTCCTGGGGGTCGTGGCCCACGATGGCGCCGTAATGGATGACGTTATTCTCACCGATCTGGGTCCAGGGGCCGATCACGGCGTTGGCCATCACTTTCGTACCGGCGCCGATAGAGGATTGATCACCCACGATGACGTTGGCGCCGATCTCCACACCGTCGGCGATGGTGGCAGTGGGGCTTATTTGTGCTGTTGGATGGATGCTAGTAGTCATGACGTTTCTCCAGACTCTCAAACTTGGTGTACTGGCCGTTGAACAGAAGCCTTACTGTTCCGATGGGGCCGTTACGCTGCTTGCCGATGATGATCTCCGCCGTGCCCTTGTCCGGCGTGTCGGGGTTGTAGACCTCATCGCGGTAGATGAACATGATCACGTCGGCATCCTGCTCGATGGCGCCTGATTCGCGCAGGTCGGACATCACCGGGCGCTTGTTCGGTCGCTGCTCCAATGATCGGTTCAACTGCGACAGGGCGATGACCGGAACGCTCAATTCCTTGGCCAGTCCCTTGAGCGAACGTGAAATTTCCGAGATTTCCGTGGCCCGGTTCTCCCCACCTCCCTGACTGGCCGATGACATCAGCTGGAGGTAGTCGATGATGATCAAGCCGAGCTTGCCGCACTGCCTGTGCAACCTGCGCGCCCTGGCGCGCAAGTCGATCGGATTGAGCGCGGGAGTCTCGTCGATGTAAAGCGGCGCTTCGTGCATTTTGCCCAGCGCAAAGGACAAACGGGACCATTCGTCGTCGTTCAGGCGCCCCGTTCGCACGCGATGCGCATCGAGCCGGCCCACCGAGGACAGCATACGCATGGCCAGCTGGGCACCGCCCATTTCCATTGAAAACACAGCGACCGGCAAGCCTACCTCGATCGCCACGTGTTCGCCCATGTTCAGGGCGAACGAAGTCTTCCCCATCGACGGACGCCCGGCGACGATCAGCAGGTCACCCGGCTGCAGTCCCGAAGTGCGCGCATCGAGGTCGTGGTAGCCGGTGGGCACACCGGTGATGTCCGAGGCGTTTTCCCGGTCATGCAGCTCCTGAATACGCTCGACCACTTGCGTCAGCAGCGGATTGATGTGCTGGAAGCCGCTCTGGTGACGAAATCCCGACTCGGCGATGGCAAATACCTTGGCCTCGGCCTCG